>CAILXB010000118.1 GCA_903838025.1 uncultured Chlorobiaceae bacterium | reverse complement strand
TGCCCATTCCCCTCAATAATCCATTTATACGTCGTCAGCTCTTTCAGCGCCATTGGGCCCCGTGCGTGGAGCTTCTGCGTGCTGATGCCGATCTCTGCGCCAAGTCCGAACTGTGCGCCGTCGGTGAATGCGGTCGAGGTGTTGGCATAGACCACCGCCGCATCCACCCGTTTGAGGAAGATGGCCGTTGTTTCTGGGTCGGTCGAGATAATCGCTTCGCTGTGGCGTGAGCTGTAGTGGGCAATATGCTCCAGCGCCTCTTCAAGGGAAGAGACGGTTTTCACCGACATTTTCAGCGAGAGAAACTCGGTGCCGAAGTGTTCCGCCTCAGCCCTGTTCAGCAGCGCATCAGGGTAAGAGCCTTGCAGTGCAAGGAAAGCCGCTTCATCGGCAAAGAGCACGACCTGCTTTTCCTTGAGCGGCTCCACCAGTGCAGGCAAATCGCCAAGACGGTCGCGGTGGATGACAAGGGTATCGAGCGCGTTGCAGACGCTGGGGCGGCGGGTTTTGGCGTTAAAGATAATCTGCTTGCCGAGGTCAAGATCGCCGCTTTTGTCGAAATAGGTGTGCACAATGCCTGCCCCGGTTTCGATGACCGGTACTTTGGCGTTATCGCGCACAAAGTCGATCAGCTTCTGGCTCCCTCTTGGGATGATCATGTCGATGTAGCCTACGGCGTTGAGCATGACAGCGGCGGCCTCCCGTTCTGCGGGGAGCAGGTAGATGGTGTCGGGGTTGATTTGGTGCTCCTTCAGGACGGAGTGAATCAGCTCAACAATGGCAATATTTGAATACATGGCGTCGCTTCCACCCTTCAGCACCGTAGCGTTGCCCGATTTCAGGCAGAGGGCGAAGACGTCGAAGGTGACGTTTGGCCGTGCTTCGTAGATAATGCCAATAACGCCAATGGGAACGGTCACCTTTTTCAGGTTGAGGCCGTTGGGCAGCACACGCGCTTCAAGCAGGGAGTCGAGCGGAGAGGGGAGTGAGGCCACATTACGGATGTCAGCAGCAATGGCGTCAAGGCGCGAGGCATTGAGCAGCAGCCGATCAACCATCGGGTCAGCCGGGTCCATCCGTTCGATATCCTTCTGGTTGGCCTGAAGAATGGCCTCCTGGTGAGCGGGTATGCTGTCGGCAAGGGCGCAGAGCAGGCT
The DNA here is from genome assembly GCA_903838025.1 of uncultured Chlorobiaceae bacterium. Classification (GTDB taxonomy): domain Bacteria; phylum Bacteroidota; class Chlorobiia; order Chlorobiales; family Chlorobiaceae; genus Chlorobium. Next base: position 13,750 of record CAILXB010000118.1, on the reverse strand, counting down.
ATTGATCGTTTCATCAGTGAGGGTGATGATCTCCCGGCTTGCCTGCTGGACGGCGCGGAGCTGTTTCGTTATCGTTTCCTTCATGCTGGACGGAGTTCAGGAGGTTATATAGAGGTAATCGTAATGAATCAGGGGTTTCTGATCCTGCAGACCCATGATTGCCAACGTTTTTTCAGAGCTGTATTGCGCCATGCCGTAGCCGATGATCGTTCCGTCTGTGGCACATATCTTGATAATATCGCCCTTCAGGAATCGTCCTTCAACCGACACAATACCGACCGGCAGCAGACTGTTGGCCCGATTTCCGGCCACCAGCGCCATTTCAGCGCCCATGTTGACCGTGACGGCACCCTTTTCCATCCCTTCGCTGTTGGCAATCCACCGTTTCGGGCCGTGGGTTGCTTTTTGTGGCAGAAATTTCGTGCCGGTTTGCTCTCCCTCCAGAATCGAGAGGAGAATATCGGGAGTGCGTCCGTTGGCGATATGGACGGTGATGCCGAGGCGTGACAGCTTTTGTGCGATGTGGCACTTGGTCAGCATTCCACCTCGTCCGAACTCGGATTTTCCCGGTTGGATATACTGATGGAAGTGTTTGGTGGAGGGGTCAATGACGGGGATGATGGTGCCGTTGCCGGTTTTCATGTCGAAGAGACCATCAACATGTGAAAGAATAATGTAGCCTTCAACATCCATCATGGAGGCAATAAGGCCGGAGAGCTCATCATTGTCGGTAAACATCAGCTCGGTCACCGAAACGGCATCGTTCTCATTAACAACCGGAATGATGTTCTGCTGCAAGAGGGAGCTGAAGCAGGTCTGCATATTGAGGTAGTGCAGGCGGTCGCTGAAATCGCTCTTGGTGACAAGGATTTGCGCCGTCACCAGTCCGTGCTCCGCAAAGAGTTCGTTGTAGGTGCTGATCAGCTTGATCTGCCCTGTCGAGGCGAGTACCTGCCGGGCTGCAACCGGAGCGATAGTGCCTGAGAGTTTGACCACCGAACGGCCAGCGCCGACGGCACCCGATGAGACAAGGATGATCTGAATTCCCTGTTTCTGCAGCTCAGCAATCTGGGCCGTGAGTTGCTGGAGAATTTCAAGGTCAAGCTCGCCATTTTTGGTGGTAATAACGTTGGTGCCGACTTTGACGACTATTTTCTTATAGAGAGGGTTGAGTAACTGTTTCATGCGTTTGTAAACCTGTTCCTGACTGAAAAATGCAACCCCGCAACGCCGATGATCATCAGCCGCAGGGAGACGAGTGTAATGGCATTGAACCCTTTACCGAACCAACAATGTGCCTGTAACGGTATCTGCCGCACCCCCACGACTTTGGAGCAGTGGCAGCACCTTGAGCGACATGGAAGGCAAGGTAAAATTCAGCCCAAGGAAAATAAAAAGTTTACTGCTTTTTTGTGCAAAACGAGTGGTTTTACGAAACTAATTTTCTACGCCGATTGTTCGCTTTTTCGATAGCGTGTGTTTGGAGTACTTATAATCTTTTTTTACTCGAATGGGGGTTGATCATGTCACTGGAGCAGGCGAAATTGTTTGTTGAAAGGCTTAAAACGGACTCGGTTTTTTGTCAGCATGTGAGGGGGTTTGTGCAAAATTCGGGCTATGATTGCACCTTGAGCGAAATCAGGCAGGCGGAGTGGGAGGCTTTGATGCACTGTGAAAACGAGCACTGCACGGTCTCATCCAATTTTGTCAAGGAGGGTCATTGTCCTTATGTTTCAAAGCCTCATGGCTATGAGCACTGGGTTGGGTAGAAGGTCTCCTTCTGTTGTAACGACCGTTTGACCAACTGCAAAGGTTGGTCACGCGGGGTTTGTTCTGGCAGTTAGGGCTCGCGTCTTAGCTATCTCGCAAGCCATGTCGGACGATGCGAAAGAGAAGACTCCTGCGTCAGCATTTTCCCTACATAATTCAGTTGTCTTTTTATTATCTTTTTTTGTATAGGGCACTTGTGATTACAGACTTATTGCTTACCGTTACGACAACGCCAATAGTATGACAATTATAAAAAAATAACAGCTTACGATATCGCAAGGTACTTTATTACTTGCGGCATAGATTCTGAAGAAGAGGGGATTTCAAACCTGAAGCTCCAAAAACTTGTCTACTATGCACAAGGCTATCACCTCGCCATGTATGATCTCCCGTTTTTTGATGAACCAATTCAGGCATGGCGGCACGGCCCTGTATGTCCTGATGTGTATCAAAAATATAAAAGCTATGGAGCACGTCCCATAACAGAGCACAACGATGAAGATTTCACAAAAACCTTCACAAAAGATCATCTGGATTTGCTCGATGAAGTCTATTCCGTTTTTGGTCAATTTGCAGCATGGAAGTTACGCGACATGACCCACGAAGAAGAGCCTTGGAAAAACCATGAAGCACTGGCTGAAGAAATTCCACAGGAAGAGATGAGGCTTTACTTTAAAACGCGGCAGCCGTGAAAAATTTCTTGAAATTTTAAGCAATGTTCCTGATGTGGAACCAGAAGCCTATGATAAATTGTAAGAGGGTTTACTTTTTCTACCTGTTTTTTACAAAAAATTCACCCAAACTCATTCAAATACAGCTAAGCGGTTCAGTTTCAAACCAGTTCTCGGTGCCAGTTTGTGTTCAACTGAAAAGATGTGCATATTTCCAATAAAGTGCGCCGCGTTTTGCCTTTGCGGTTCCTTGTCTGGTCGGTAATGAACTTCTGGATTGTAAATGATGCTGTTGATAGGCCTGACACAGATTCCATTGCCTTTGAAAAACCCGGTGTTGCAGTTTTCACTGTTGCTTTTTCTTATTCTCTTTGCGCCGGTACTTTTTAACCGGCTGAAAATTCCGAGTCTCATCACCCTCATTCTTGCCGGAGCGGTGATTGGCCCCTATGGGTTGAACCTGATGCTTCGTGACAGCAGTATTATTCTTTTTGGAACGGTGGGGCTGCTCTATATCATGTTTCTTGCCGGGTTGGAGATTGATGTGGCCGATTTTCGCAAAAACAGCACGAAAAGCATTTTGTTTGGACTCTACACTTTTTTAATTTCCATTGTTCTAGGCATTGTTGTTGCTCTTTATATTCTTCATTTTTCGCTGCTCTCCTCCATTCTTATCGGCAGTATCTTTGCCTCGCACACCCTTATCCTTTACCCTATCGTCAGTAAACTCGGCATTGCCAAAAATAAAGCGGTCAATGTCGCAATCGGCGGTACCATCATCACCGATACCCTTGCCCTTTTGGTTTTGGCGATTGTGGTTGAATTGTCGGGGGGGGAGCTGACTGGCGCATTCTGGTTAAGGCTGATTATCGGTGTAACGCTCTTTAGCCTGATAGTTCTACTGCTCTTTCCTGTCGTGGCCCGATGGTTTTTCAAGCGCTTTGAAGACAGCGTTCAACAGTACCTTTTTGTGTTGGCGCTGGTTTTTTTCAGTGCTTTTCTGGCCGAAGCCGCAGGTGTTGAAGCCATTATCGGTGCTTTTTTTGGAGGCCTTGCCCTGAATCGCCTCATTCCGAGGACATCACCGCTCATGAACCGAATAAAGTTTGTTGGCAACGCCATTTTTATTCCTTTTTTTCTGATCGGTGTCGGCATGTTGATCAACATTCAGGCTTTTTTCAAAGGTTATGAAACTATTAAAGTTGCGCTGGTCATCACTGTTGCCGCGACGGTCGCCAAATATTTTTCAGCCTGGATAACACAGAAACTTTTTGGATTTTCCCTCGATCAGCGCAGGCTGATTTTTGGACTGATCAGCGCTCATGCGGCATTGGCCCTTGCAACCGTTTTAATTGGCTACAATATTATTGTCGGGTGTACCCTCAATGGTGAGCCCGTCAGGCTGCTTGATGAGAGTGTGCTGAACGGAACAATCCTTTTTATCCTGATAACCTGTACCTTTGCAACTATCGTTGGCGAGAAAGGGGCTCACAATATTGCGCTCGCCGAGGCAATTGATGAGGTTCCAGAACCCGGACTTTCGGCAAGTGACGAACGGATATTGATTCCCATGAGCGACATCAGTACCGTCGATGAGCTGGTCAATCTTGGCATAACCGTCAAATCGCATAAATCTCGCCATGCCATCTATGCCCTGCATGTAGCGAGTCATAGCATCAGCGGTGAGGCAGCAGAAAGGGGGGGCACCAAGCTCCTTGAAAAGGCGGCAGTTACGGCATCCTCCACCGATCATGCCCTGAAGTCGCTGATTCGTTACGACCGCGATGTGGTTAATGGCATTGCAGGGGTGATCAGGGAACAAAAAATCACCCTCCTTATTTTAGGACTTCATCACAAAAAGAGCCTGACGGAGAGTTTTCTTGGCACGACATCGGAGAGTATCCTCGGACGTTGCAGTGTTACCACGTTCATCTACAAACCGGTACAGCCCCTCGCCACTATTAAGCGAACTATTGTCATCATTCCTGAAATGGCGGAAAATGAGAGCGGTTTTGTGCTCTGGATGGAGGGACTTATGACGATCATAAAAAATACCGGCAGCAAACTGGTGATTCATGCCTCTCGCACTACCATTGCCAGCCTGAAAAAGAGCTACTCAGAAAGCATTGCCCATGCTGAGTACAAGATGTTCAAGGAGTGGGATGAGTTTTTGCTGTTGTCGAAAGAGATAAAAAATGACGACAATCTTATTCTCGTGATGAGCAGAAAAAATAACCTCTCCTATAACTCAAAGATGTCAAAAATTTCATCCTATCTTAACCGCTATTTTCAAAAAAACAGCTTCATTCTCATCTACCCCGTCCAGAGTGGCATCCCCGAAGAGGCCTTTGACAAAAACCCTCTCCTGCCTTTTCAGAATAGTCTTGTCAACTTTGATAAAATCCTGAAAAAAGTCTATAAAAAAGCCCGAAGTAAAAATTTTCATCACCAGTGAATCAGATAATCCACCGACTGGCCCGAACGGTTCCCCTCATTCTGTTGTTTATGAACATGCTCTCCTCATGCGAGGGGACGCCTCCCTCGACAATAATCCAAAAATCAGCAGCCATGACTGAAAAACAATATCCTGTTAACCCTTATTACTCGCGTACCGATACCACAAGCCTTACCCTTTCTGATGCTGTCTGGAAGGAAGTGCTTTCGCCAGCGGTCTATGAGGTGGCACGCCATGGATCGACCGAGCATGCATTTTCAGGAAAATACTGGGATTATGAGGGAAAGGGGAGTTATTCTTGTGCGGCATGTGGTAACCGGCTCTTCCGCTCCGACGCCAAGTTTGCCAGTTCCTGCGGTTGGCCCAGCTTTTTTGAAACCCTGCGTCCGAACAGTGTTCTTTACCGGACTGACTCTTCATTCGGAATGGCGCGAACGGAGGTTGTTTGCGGGCGGTGCAAGGCGCACCTCGGCCACGTTTTTGATGACGGTCCAGCTCCTACGGGAAAACGCTTTTGCATGAACTCCATCGTCCTTGACTTCGAGCCGGATAAAGAGTGAAAATAAATTTTTGATTGCAAAGGGGCGGATCGCGTAATACGCCCCTTTGCCGTATTACTTAGTCAAGTTGAATTGCATCTCTGGTCTTCTGTTTTCGGCTTCTTTCCTTTGCATCATACTCATCCATGCAATCGCTCTCCTTTCCATGTATTAGAGAGCACTCCAGATACCCTACTATTTCCATGATACAAGCCCTGATTGCCTTCCCGACAGGTGTACTCTTATATTGGTCAAGGTGACCGCTAAAGCCTCCACTGGATACTCCTACGCTCATGCCGCTTGATGTTGATGTGGCCTCTACCGTCCGTGCGTCGTAGATTTCGCCCGTTTCAACTTCAATCACTTTCAAGTCGACAGCCATGTAAGCTTTTTCCTGCCTTCCTCCCAGACTGATTCCACCAAAGGAGATGCCACCTCCGCCACCGCTCGTATTCTGTTCAAAGGCTGAAACGGTAGCCGCAACCAGATATTTTGCACCGGTAATGTTTCCTAACCTCGATCTTGTTCTGGGGTTAACCATCCCTGATGCCCCCAGATCCTGTTCACTGATAACTGCATCGAGTTCTTTTCTTTCGAGCACCCGAAAACTGTTTGTCGATGCCAGTTCTGCAATAAGCATATCTTGCAGATCCGTGCCAACACTTCCATTCCACCATCCTGCGGAGGTGTGATTTGTAAACCTCAACACTCCAATCCGAGGCTTTTCCAAGGCATATCCTTGAGAAAAAATAGAAATCGAAAAAAGAAACAGAAACAGCAGAAAAATTTTAATTCGCATGATGATCCTCCGGGGTTATTGTGGTTAAACAGAGCATTCTAAAAATATCTACTTTCAAAGTACAACACTAAAAAGAAAAACCAAAACAGGCGAAGAATATCAATTTCTTGTGCCTTTACTTTTTTCTTCTTTACCATAACGCTATTGGGAGTAAACAATTCCATTTATTCAGTTATCAATAATTTTATGAGGTTTATTGCTTTTTATTCGTTTTTTTTACATCAAGCCAAGGGCGGTAACCATAGCGTTTATACGTAAAGCAATCCGGGTGATGCTTCGAGTGTGGAACAAGGGATTGATTGTCAGTTCTCAGAAATCGTAACAAAGCGAGGGGAGTGTAACCGATGAGACGGAGAGAGTTGCGGCGTGAACCCTCAAGTTCATAAATGCGTTAATGGGTAAGCAACGCAAAAAAAGTGAACTGTTAACCATTTTTTTAAGGATTTTGCTATGTCGATACTTTACACCTCAACTACTCTCGGCCCGATAGTGCTGCAGAACCGTATGGTTATGGCGCCAATGACTCGCAGCCGTGCTCCCGGCAACATTCCTAACGCGCTTATGGCGAAGTACTACGCACAGCGTGGTACTGCAGGGCTCATTATTACCGAGGGAACCTCCTCTTCGCCGAATGGTCTTGGCTATCCCCGCATACCGGGAATATTCTCTGTCGCCCAGATTGAGGGATGGAGAGCCATTACCGATGCGGTGCACGCGAAGGGGGCAAAGATTTTTTTGCAACTCATGCATTGTGGACGGATCTCTCATCCTTTGAACATGCCGGTTGGTGCCCGCGTGATTGCGCCTTCAGCCGTTGCCGCCGCTGGCGAGATGTACACGGATGCTGATGGTCTGAAGCCTTTTCCGGTGCCGGATGCTATGAGCGGAGACGATATCAGGACTGCGATTGCCGAATATGCTGAAGCGGCCAAAAATGCGGTGGCGGCGGGGTTTGATGGCGTCGAACTGCATGCTGCAAATGGCTACTTGCTTGAACAGTTCATCCGTCCAAATTCAAACTTGCGTACCGACAGTTATGGTGGTTCGCTTGAAAATCGTGCGCGTTTTGTGCTTGAAGTTGTCGATGCGGTGACCGGCGCCATCGGCAGGGAGAGGGTAGGCGTACGCCTCTCACCGTTCGGTGTTTTCAACGATATGCCGCTCTATGACCAAATGGAGGAGGAGTATGCCTGGTTGGCCAGCCAGCTTAATGACTTCGCTTTGGCGTATGTTCACCTTGTGGATCATTCGTCCATGGGAGCGCCGGTTGTGCCTGAGAGCATAAAGGCGACATTCCGCCGTACATTCAAGGGCGCACTGATTCTTTCGGGAAGTTATGATGCCGAGCGAGCTGAAAGCGATCTGGCCGCTGGTAAATGCGACCTTATTGCCATCGGGAAGGCTTTTATTGCCAACCCTGATCTTGTTGAACGCTGGAAAAGCGGGGCAGCTCTGAATGCTCCCGATATGGGTACGTTCTATACGCCTGGTGCGAAGGGATATACTGACTATCCGGCCTTGCATCCATAGGATTAAACCTCACAGTCATCCGTGAGGCGTTCCGGGTTTTGATCGTTCCTGAGTGTCAGGAACGATCAAGAAGGGGTATATTTTTTTATCGGGCTGATGCTGCCGAAAGAGCGGGGTTGAGTCGATAACTTGCCAGATCTTCGTACAGTTCGTGCTCTTCATGGCGGAAGAAAACGCCTAAAGGGAGTTTATTGGATCCTGTTGCAAGACGGAATGCTGCATTGTGGTCAGTGGTGTCGTGGCCTTTTGGCAAGTAGTGGATTTTTTTCTTGAACCACTGGCAGGTATTGATTTTGTTGAAGATGACGCATGGCTGGCATATATCGACCACAGAAAATCCTTTGAATGCAATTGCTTCCTTGATCATCATTTTTGTTTGCTCAATATCTCCGGCCAAGCCTCTCGCTATGAACGGAGCATTCATGACCAGTGCAATTTCCAGTGGATTGAAGGATTTGAGCTTCTCCCCGTTAACCCGGGCAGGGGCCTTTGTGCTGCGCTGTGATGCGGGAGAGGCTTGAGCGTTGGTGGGGTCGTAGACCATGTTGTTGTGGATAATCACCGTGACATCAGCGTTTCTCCGGAGGGCATGGATAAAATGATTGCCTCCCTCACCTGGCATATCGCTTTCACCCGATTCAATGACAACAACAAGCTTCCTGTCCGATAGCTTGATTGCCTCATCAATCTCAGAGAGCGTTATAAGGTTCTCTGGCTCAATATGGAGTTCATGCAGTGCTAAATGTATCTCCTTATGCAGTATATGGCTTCCGCATCCCGGGCACCAAGCAACATCGGTGATGTGGGGGTGATTGAACTCGGCGTGTGTCTCATTCATGATCGTAATCCGTTAATGCATGGCTGATGCTTTTTCAAGAACTTACAGGAGAGATCGTTTATGATTGAAACATTCTTTTCTGTTATGAGAGATGATTGCTTAAAAATTTTTTGTTGTTATCTGCTTTTTTGAAAAAAAATTGTAATAAAGTTGCAATAACCAAAATTATTTAGGTTGTAAGAGCAATTTACTGAATTAAGCGATTTTATTTTGATTCACCAAAAATAGTTTGCTCACCTTTTTTTGCTTGGTGAAACGAAGCTGATCGGGGAGGCTTTTCGGCAAATTGATGCTTATCTTGCCGGGGAGGGCTTGGGTTGAAAAAGAGGTTGCTGGAGCTTGAACGGGGAGTATTAGGTAATACGGTATAAAATGGCATATTTCGGAACCTTTTTCAAAGTAAAGGTTGATAGGAATGCGACTGATTTCAGAAATCGTACTTCAGGGTTTTCAAAGAAGGAAGGGGTGGTAATGGCTCTGGCTGCTCCGGCAGAAAATTAAACAAAGATGATGAACAACGTTTTTATAAAGAGATTTTCCCACATTCCGGTTGTCGTTGGAATGTGCATTTCGCTCCTTTTTTCCGGTTGTGGTTCGGGCAACGGGGGTAAAGATGGCGAAAAGAAGGGAACGCCCGTTTTGCCTGTGATGACGGTTACTCGGGGAGATGCAACGGTAAGCAGAGAGTATTCCTCCCTTCTTGAGGGAAAGGTTGATGTAGAAATTCGCCCTCAGGTTGATGGGACGCTTCAGAAAATTTATGTCGACGAGGGAGCTTTTGTTAAAGCGGGCCAACCGCTCTTTAAAATTGATGACCGGCTCTATCGTGAGCAGTACAACAGCGCACTTGCCTCTCAACATGCTGCTGAAGCTTCGCTTGTTGTTGCAAAGCTTAACGAGGAAAAGCTTGTTCCGCTGGTACAGAACAAGGTGATTGCTGATATTCAGCTTAAAACCGCAAGCGCAAACCGTCAGGCGGCTACGGCGGCGGTGGAGCAGTCGAGAGCTGTGGCCCGTTCTGCCTTTGTCAATCTTGATTACTCTACCATCAAGGCCCCGGTCAGCGGATATATTGGAAAAATTCCTTTACGGCTTGGGAGTCTGGTCAGTAAAAACCAGAGTAACTGGTTGACACTATTGAGTGACGTCAGCCAGATTTATGCCTATTTCAGCATGAGCGAAATAGATTTTATGCGTTTCCGCAAGCAGTACGAGGGCGGCACGGTGCAGGAGAAGCTGAAGCGGGTCGCTCCGGTTTCGTTGATTATGGCAGACGGGAGTCTTTTTCCTCAAAAAGGGACGCTTGGTACCATAAGCGGTCAGTTTGATCAGGCAACTGGTTCGGTCAGGATTCGGGCAGTTTTTCCCAATCCAGGTGGGCTGTTGCGGGCGGGTAATACAGGAAAGGTTGTTATTGAGTCACTTTATCATGATGTGCTGCTGGTGCCGCAGGCTGCAACGGTTGAGTTGCAAGACAAGGTTTTTGTCGTCCTTCTTGGTCACGGTAACCGGGTACAGAAGCAGGTGATTATGGTTGCAGGCAAGAGTGGCAACAACTATATCGTAAGTTCAGGTCTGAAACAAGGCGATATCATTGTGACTGCCGGTACTGAAAAATTGCCCGACGGCACGGTTATCAAGCCAGTCAAAAAGCTCTAAACCCGACGATCCATGTTTGAACGTTTTATATCAAGACCTGTTCTTGCTACCGTTATATCAATCATTTTGGTGATTCTCGGTGTTGTCGGTATTAATCAACTGTCGATTACCCGCTTCCCCGATATTGCGCCGCCCAGCGTCTCGGTGTCGGCGAGTTATCCCGGTGCAAGCGCCGAGACGGTTGGTCGTTCCGTGGCCCCTCCGCTTGAAGAGGCGATTAACGGGGTTGAAAATATGACCTACATGACCTCGACCTCCGCTAATGACGGGTCGCTCTCCATTGCGGTCTTTTTCAAGCAGGGTACCAACCCTGACCAGGCAGCGGTCAATGTTCAAAACCGTGTGGCCCAGGCGGCAAGCAGGCTACCGGCGGAGGTCAACCAGATTGGTGTTTCGACTGTCAAGCGTCAGAACAGCCAGATTATGCTGATCACGATTTCAAGCAGTTCAAAAGCTTATGACCAGATCTTTCTGCAGAACTATGCCAAGATTAATATTGTCGATGATTTAGCACGCGTGCCCGGTGTCGGGCAGGTCTCGGTTTATGGTAACATGGATTATGCCATGCGGATTTGGCTTCGTCCGCAGCAGATGGCGGCCTACAGGGTAACGCCGCAGGAGGTATCGGCGGCCATTCAGAGCCAGAACCTTGAAGCCGCTCCGGGCTCGTTCGGCGAAAACAGCACCGAGGCGATGCAGTATGTGATGAAGTACAAGGGCAAGAATGCCTATCCGGGTGACTATGAAAATATTGTGATTCGTGCCAATCCGGATGGTTCGTTGCTTAAGCTGGGCGATATCGCTCGCGTCGAGTTCGGTGCCTATCGCTATACGGTCGATACCAAGGCAAACGGCGAACCTGGTGTGGTGCTGGCGATTTATCAGGCGCCGGGGTCAAACGCCAACAAGGTTGAAATTGGGCTGCGCAAGGTGCTTGAGAAGGCTTCCGGCTCTTTCCCCTCCGGCATAAGCTATTCGATTCCTTTCAGCTCTAAAAAGGTGGTTGATGAGTCGATTATTCAGGTTCAGCACACGCTGATTGAGGCGTTTCTTCTGGTTTTTCTTGTTGTTTTTCTCTTTCTGCAGGATTTCCGCTCCACCCTTATTCCGGCCATTGCTGTACCGGTTGCCATTATCGGCACTTTTTTCTTTATGAACTTCTTTGGCTTTTCCATCAATGTGCTGACCCTCTTCGGACTGGTGCTCGCCATTGGGATTGTGGTTGATGATGCCATTGTAGTGGATGAGGCGGTTCATGCTAAAATGGAGCAGAAAAACTATCCGGCCAAGGTGGCTACCGTTTCAGCCATGCGTGAGATTACCACGGCGATTGTCACCATTACTCTTGTGATGGCCTCAGTTTTTCTTCCGGTCGGTTTTCTTCAGGGATCGACCGGTGTCTTCTATCGGCAGTTCGCCTTTACCCTTGCCATTGCCATTTTGATTTCGGCGGTCAACGCCCTTACCCTTAGCCCTGCCCTCTGCGCACTCTTTTTGACCAATCTGCATGATAAGGATGGCAGGGGAAAAGAGGGGAGGCTGCATAAGTTCGGAGGGTTCGGCAAACGTTTTTTTACCGGCTTCAACACCGGGTTTGAGTTTCTGAAACGGAAGTATCTCGGCTCTCTTGTCTATCTGATTCGTAACAAGCGTATCACTTTCTCCTTTCTCGGCCTTCTGGTTGCTGTATCTTTCTGGATGTTCAAGGTGACGCCAACCGGATTCATTCCGGATGAGGATAACGGTTTTGTGATTGTTTCGGTCAGCCTGCCGCCGGGCGCCTCTTTTGACCGGACCAGGGCCGTTATGGACAGGGCCGCCCTTACCCTTAAATCCATGCCGTCAGTGAAAAGGGTGAATGCAATTTCGGGCATCAATGTTTTGTCGAGAAGTTCTTCGCCCTCTTCGGGTCTTCTTTTTCTGCAACTCAAGGATCCCGGGGAGCGCGGGCCGGACGGAAATATCAAGAAGATTCTCGCAACAATATCAAAGAAACTGGCAGGAAGGGAGGGCTCCTTTTTTGCGCTTGCTCAGCCGACGGTGCCCGGTTTCAGTACCGTCAGCGGCCTTGAGTTTGTGGTGCAGGATCGCAGTGGAGGAAGGCTTGATAAACTGGGCAATGTGGCGCAGGGTTTTATTGGCGAACTGATGAAACGACCGGAAATTGGTTTTGCCTTTACCACTTTCAAGGCTGCCAATCCTCAGTATGAACTGGTCGTCGATAACATCAAAGCGGGTCAACTCGGGGTCAATGTCAAGGAGCTGTTGACCGTCTTGCAGGCTTACTATGGCAGTCTACAGGCCTCTGATTTCAACCGTTTCGGCAAGTACTACCGGGTGGTGATGCAGGCTGAGCCGGGGGAGCGTGCCGAGCCAGCCTCCCTGGACGGTATCTTTGTCAAGAACTCTGGCGGCAGCATGGTGCCGGTCTCGTCGATTATTACCCTGAAACGAGTCTATGGCACCGAATCGGTAGACCATTTCAATATGTTCAATGCCGTTTCCATCAATGCGACGGTTAAGCCGGGCTTCAGTACCGGTCAGGCCATCAAGGCGGTTGAAGTGGTTTCCAAAACCCATCTTCCGTTGGGGTACACCTACGACTGGAAAGGGCAGAGTCGTGAGGAGCTCGAATCCACCGGAGGGCTGCTCTTTATCTTCATGCTCTCGGTAGTCTTTGTCTACTTTTTGCTTGCGGCGCTCTATGAGAGCTATCTGCTTCCCCTTGCGGTGATGTTTTCTATTCCGACGGGGCTGCTCGGCGTCTTTATTGGTATCAAGCTTGCCGGGGTCGAAAACAATATCTATGTACAGGTTGCCGTCATTATGTTGATCGGGCTTTTGGCCAAAAATGCCATTCTGATTGTTGAGTTCGCCCTGCAGCGAAGGGTTGCCGGCAGTTCGCTCTCAGCCGCAGCCATTGAGGGGGCAAAGGCGAGGCTTAGGCCCATCCTTATGACCTCTCTTGCCTTTGTTGCAGGGTTACTTCCGCTTCTGTTTGTGACCGGTCCGGCTGCTCAGGGGAATCACTCCATTGGCGCGGCGGCTATTGGTGGAATGTTTATCGGCATGGTGCTCGGTATTTTTGTTGTTCCTGTCCTTTTTGTCACCTTCCAGCACCTTCAGGAGATCATTACCGGCCCGGCCGCAGTTATCGTCGAGGCTGGCGCTCTTCTCGAAGAGGTCGTCAGCAAGGAAAAAGAGAGGGCACGCCAACCGTCATGAGAAGTAACGCAGAGTGAACGGTTGATCGATGGGAAGGCCCGTAAAAGATGGAATTGTTTTCGGGAGTTACGTGTTTGTTTGAGTTTAGAGTTTTAAGAACTAATTTGGCATAAGAATAAGGATGTTGAGAAGCGCATGGATACAATGAAGAAGAGCGATCAGTTGGTAAGGCTACATAAGGAAATTCAGTCTATGGATACAATACGATACAATGCAACGGTTGTCGGTAAGATAATGATTACCCCGGATTTGATGATTTTTCGC
>CAILXB010000117.1 GCA_903838025.1 uncultured Chlorobiaceae bacterium | reverse complement strand
CAACCTCCTCTCTGCCGCCGAAAGTTTCTTGGAATCATTCACCCTCTCCAGCAGGGTGCCATCCGGCCTGAACAAGCGCGGAAAAACAACTGCCGCCGCCACCACAGGCCCCGCAAGAGGCCCCCGGCCCGCCTCGTCAATGCCGCAGATCAGGGTGGTGTGTTGCCATAGTGGCCATTCGTAGTCGGTAATCATCTTTTTTCCTGGTTACTCTCTCTCTGACAAAGCCCCGTTGAGAAACTCGATGAGGGGATGTACTGCCTGAAAGGTGTTGGCAAGCTCCGCCACAAATCCGGGATTGGTGACCTCCTCATCGCTGAAAAAGCGCTGGGTATAGTACCCCTTGAACTTGAGATACTCCACCGCCGGGTTGGTAGCCTCATACCCTTTCGGCGGCCTGAGCAGCTTCCCTGAGGGTAAGATTCCTTCCGGAAAATGGAGAGAAAACTCTTGTTGAGCAATGATTGACTGCCACTTTCCGAAATGAGCATCAATCTCCCGCCTTGTCTGCTCCAGAACAGCAGGCTCAGGCATGTAGATTCCTCCTCCCGCAAACGTCCCGCCCGGCTCCAGATGGAGGTAGTAGCCGCCCCACTGGCTCTTTCGCCCCCCACGGTTGATAAAGGCAAAGAAATTGCTCTTGTAGGGCGATTTCTCTTTTGAAAACCGGATGTCGCGGTTGATGCGCATGATACAGCTCTTGGGATCAAGACCCGATGCGGCAATATTTTTATCAAAGCTGGAAATTGCCACCAAAAGCTGAACTACCGTATCAAGCATCTCGCTGTATGCCTGCTGATAGGCACCCTTGTGCTCCGTGAACCATGCTCGCTCATTATGCTCTTTCAGCTCCCGGAGAAAGGCGAGGGTTGCGTTGGTTATCATTGGCGGAAAGATTGACGTTCGTATCGAAAACAACCACTCCATTCTCTTCAGAAATGTTTTCGTGTATTGTTGAATGTAAAATAAATCTTGTTGAAAAACACGGCATCCACTTGAGCGTTTTTGGGAGATATACCGCATTTATGGTATGCAATATGCCGTTAAAGCGGGATTTACAATGTGCCATCTTTTGATGATGTTGTCATAATGCAATCAACGCCCTGTTTTCTCGTCACCTTAAGCGCAATCAACGACTATGGCACATACAATTTCAGAGTGGCTTTTGCCACTGTTCGCATGGGCTCAGTTCTCACAAGAGTCAGCCACTCCCAAGAGTTCCAGGCTGGAAACGTTGAGAGCTAAACGCACTGGCAAAGATTCCCGGAAAAGTATCCATCTCCCTTTGTCACCTGAAGAGGAGATCATCATCCAGATGGGAAAAGAGCATCCGACTCTTTTCATTGCATAAGGGTGTGCGCTCATCTCTCGTTGTCGGCCACCACGTTATTTTTCAGCACCGGTTATGAGCAGAATGATCAATCTGTTCATAACCTGGCAACCCACATTGTTCCCTCGTGAGACTGTAAAGCATTGCTCAGTTTTTTTCTGTGAATGCTTTACAGTTAAACCCTTTTCACAACCTTCATCATCTCCCCACATTCCTGACGGCACTGAGGTGTCAAGAATGAGCGACTCTGGTGTTTATGCCACAACAAAAAAATCAAATCATCTTTTTTCAAGATTTTAAAGGGATAATACAGTCTATACTGTACTATCTTTCATCTCTTGTTTTGAATTTGTACCCGAGTCGCCTTTGTTGAAGCCGTTCGCTGTTGTGATTGTAAACTTTTCGCACATCTGTCATCATGACCTTCCAGACCCTCCTGACCAACTACCGCAAACAATCCTTCTCCGAGCGCGACAAGGGCGACCGGTTTGAACGGCTCATGCAAGCCTACCTCAAAACCGACCCCAAATACGCCTACCGCTTCAGGAATATCTGGCTCTGGAATGAATTTCCCGGTCGCAAGGATCTGGGGGGAAGCGATACCGGAATAGACCTCGTGGCCCTGACCTGCGAGGGCGACTACTGGGCCATCCAGTGCAAATGCTTTGATTCAGCCGCCACCATCGACAAACAGGCGGTTGACTCCTTTCTCTTGACCATTGTAAGTGGGCAAGCAAAATTATGAAACTTGAACAATTCTATACGACGTTCGGTGGTACAATGAACCACGCCGAAAAGCTTTGCCTTGAACAGGTTCTCTTTCCGATTCTCGGAGAAAACGGGCTGGACTTTCTACAACCACAAACTTCATTTCTTGATAGTGATGGCAAGATGAAATGGGGGTTATACGATATGGCTGGTAACGTATTTGAATGGACGGATAGTTGGTATGACAGCAGTCGTTCGGACCGTGTGATTCGTGGCGGGAGCTGGGGCTACTATGCCGGGGATTGTCGGTCGGCTATTCGGGACAGCAGCACCCCCGGCGACCGGGGCAACTTCGTTGGCTTCCGCCTGGTTTTCGTCCCGTAGTCAGTTGGCTGTTCATGCCGGCTTTGCTTTCTGAGCGAGAGGGCAGTACCAACATTTTGGTGAGCGGAGGTGAGTGACGAACCGCCGCACGCCAAAATGTTCTGGTAACAACCGACTACAGAACTGCCCACCGAAGGTGGGCCGACGCTTACTTGAAAAGTGCCAATCTCCTGCAGGGTTATCAAACAGGCTTACCGCTTTACGCTCATGCAGATAAAACTTTTTACCATACCTGTCGCGGTGACAATGGCGCACATGCTGATAAACCTTCTCGCCATATCCATTGGTGACAGCGGGAGTACTCTGCAGGAGATGAACACCTTTCTGAAAGCGCATAAAATTCCGGAAATCCAGCAAAACATGATCAGCAACAATAAAAAAGCCAACGGGCGCTATTGTGTGCGTTTCATCGACAGAGTGTTGAGCGCCTGCGCGGGCAGGAGGGTTCGCGGGCACCTGAACGATTTTGTTTTGCGGGCCATCGTGGATATCTTTAAAGTGATTGGGGCTGATGTCGGATTGTTGCCGCAATGCTGCAGCTCAGTTGATGTGATGGTGTTGAAATAAAAAGGAAGGTATGGAGAGCGCGAACGATCGTTACGACAGCCCGTGGAAAGAGGCTATAGAGCAGTATTTTGCTGAATTTATGGTTTTTCTGTGCTGGGATGTCGCCATACGCTGGAGTTCCCGGTTGCCAAACTCGGCATTGGGATAAACAGCGCGTTATCAATTTATTCAATGTGATCAACTGGCTGATGCAACTGCCAGAGTGGTTGAACAAGAAGGTCTGGCAAGAACTTGAAACAATTGAGGAGAAAGAAAAAATGCGATACATTTCGAGCGTAGAAAGAATAGGTATGGCCAGAGGCGAATGCAGATTGCTGGAAAAGCAACTTGAATATCGTTTTGGCGTGTTGCCCGAGTGGGCCGCTGAGCAATTGGTACGCGCCAAAGAAGAGGATCTGGAGGCTTGGGCTAAAGCAATTTTCACGGCTACGACTCTGGAAGCTGTGTTCAGGAACGCTGACCCTTCATAACGCATTGACAGGCGATGGATTTCTGCTACAACAGATACTCAGCGGCATAGGGTGAACGGAGAGAATCGCAACACGAATAAAATGCTTTCTGCAATGCCGATAAATTTCAAATAACTACGGCAAAAAGAATGTGGGGTGGTGGGGGTTTTGCTCTTTCTTATCGCTTTTTTTATCCATCAGTTCCCTTAATTCTTGATCCTACAGGGTAAAATATTCTGAATGCTGCCCTCGTTCACGCAGGAAGATTTCTTGATCGTCTTCACCCAATGGAAACAGCTCGATGCCGAGCTGGGGATCGGCGTTCCCGGAGTCGCAGAAGTCGCCTGACGAAGTGTGGCGGCTATCTCATCCAGTGCATGAACTGCCTGCTTGTTGGCATGAATATTTCTTATGTTTAACGATAGTATACCATCTGTTAACTTTTATGCACATCCATTATGGAACTTACCGCAATCCTTACACCCGCAGTTGAAGGTGGATATGTTGCCTATAATCCTGAAACCGGCACAACCACACAAGGCGAAAACGTTGAAGAAGCGTTAACAAATTTACGGGAGGCAACCGAACTTTATTTAGAGGAATTTCCTTTACTACTTGCCGAAAAAAGACCATTACTTACAACGTTCCAGGTTGCAAGCCATGCCTAAACTACCAGTTGTATCTGGAAGCGAAGCAGTTAAAGCACTGCAACGTCTTGGTTTTGCTGTGGTGAGGCAAAAAGGAAGCCATGTTATTCTTAGGCAAGACAGATACGGATGCGTTATCCCCAACCATCGTGAAATTAAAACAGGCACGTTGGCAGGTATTTTAAAACAAGCAGGAGTTTCGGCTGAAGAGTTTATTGCTGCGTTGCATTAATCGTCTCTTTCAGCAGCACGACTTTACTACGCATTTGACATCGTATCAGGTTTTTGGAATGCACTGGCTCAGCAGGCAACTCATGGCAACATCATAAGCATCGATCGTGTTTGTGACGAAATAAATCTCCATCCATGCTCACTTAACAGTCGATGGCGTCACGAGCTTGCTGCTCGGGCGTCTGGTTTAGAGTGTTTTTATCCGGCATAGGGTGAATGGAGAGAGTCGCAACACGAATAAAATGCTTTCCGCAATGTAGAGAACTTTCAAGGAACTACGGCAAAGAGAAAGCGGGGTGAAAAGGGGGGCTTGAAAAAAGTGAAGCTTGTACAGTGTTCTTCAGACGGTAGTTTTGGCGGTTTCCTGTCTATTATTTCTTATCTTAAAAGTCAGGTTACGGGCCGCTCTGGTTGTTGTTCTGGCTGACGGCGCTTGCTTGCAGTATGACTCACAATAAGGTATCAGTTGAAGTATACTCCCTGGCGAGATTGGCACGGTTTTTGGAAGCCGACGCCTAGTTGCTGCGGGGTATGAAAGAGGTTCTGAGAGGGGGCATTCCCCCCGGGGTTCTTGCCATTATAAAAGAGTGAACGAATGAAGAAGAGTTCGAATAAACAGTTGCTGATGAACAAGACCGGCGACGAGATACAGGTCGCTCTTGTGGAGGAGGGTCGGCTGGTTGAGTTGATTATTGAGCGTCCGGAGAGTCGCAGAAGTATCGGTGATATCTATCTTGGCCGTGTGCATAAGGTTGTTGAGGGGCTGAAGGCTGCGTTTGTTGATATCGGGCAGAAGTCCGACGGGTTCTTGCATTTTTCAGATGTTGGCACCACGAATGAGGATTACCGGGCGCTGATTGAGGATGATGATGATGATGAGAATGGTGGTGTGGACGATGGCGATGCGGATGATGCGCCGCAGGCTTCCCGGAATGGTGATGAACCGGCAGTTGGTGCAAATGTAAAGCAGGCGGCTCGCAGTGGCAACAAGAAACCTTCGGCAGATGAGCAGGAGCGGGCTGAAAAAAGGCAGTCGTATACCCAGTTGATTGCGGCCAAGCTTAAGCCGAACGATTCCATTCTTGTGCAGGTTATCAAGGAGCCGATCAGCAGCAAGGGTTCCCGCCTTACCTCCGATATTACTATTGCGGGGCGTTTTATGGTGTTGCTGCCTTTTGGTGGCGGTCAGGTTGCTGTTTCGCGCCGAGTCATTGCGCGCAAGGAGCGTTCAAGGCTGAAAAAGCTGGTGCGTTCCATCTTGCCGGAAGGTTTTGGTGCTATTATCCGTACCGTAGCCGAAGATCAGGAGGAGACGCTGTTGAAGCAGGATCTTGAGAAGCTGCTTGCCAAGTGGACGCAGATTGAGGTACAGTTGCAGGATGCAGCTCCTCCTCAGTTGATTTTCAAGGAGGATACCATCATATCGAGTGTTTTGCGTGACTCGCTTACCTCGGATGTTGGTGAAATTGTTGCCAATTCACCGGTTATCCATCAGGAAACACTCAATTATATTCAGTGGGCAGCGCCGGAGATGGTGAAAAATGTCATACTCTACCAAGGGAAGTTGCCCCTTTTTGAAGGGTACGGGATTGCCAAGGATGTTGAATCGATCTTTT
>CAILXB010000116.1 GCA_903838025.1 uncultured Chlorobiaceae bacterium | reverse complement strand
GTCACCATCTTGTAGATCCGCCCGATCTCCTCGTTCTGCCTCCCCGTATGCAGTTCGGCAATCATCGGCGCAGCAATACCGGTGAATGCGAGCAGCACTGAGCGAATGAGCCCCGCCGTTCTGGCCGCAGGATGGTAGAGACCGACGGTCGCCGTATCGGTGAGCATACCGAGCATCATCACATCGAGCCAATGACTCATCATGCTCAAGAGCGAGACCGCCATGAAGGGGAGGGCGTAGGCAAGCATCGCCTTGTCCGGGCGGGCATGCAGAATATCAGTTGGCAACACCCCGCTGATGGTGAAAAGCCGGGAACGAATCCAGAAGAATGCCCCCGCGCCTGCCAGGGCAAAGGGCAAAAAGAGCGCTACATCCTGGCCTGCCGTGTAACGAAAGAGAATGGTGAGCAACAGCAGAAAAAGCGGGCTGAGCACCTGTGTGGCAATAATTTTGGGCTTGAGCTGCCTGAACGACTGCATGGCATGGCCGAAGAGGAGGGTTGCCACATTGAAGGGAATGGCCGCCGCATAGCAGCAGAGCGTAAGCTGAAGCAGGCGGCTGCCGTTGAGCTGCGAAGCAATAAGCGCTGAAAAGAGAAGGAGCAGGAGCGCCACAAAAAGTGAAAGCGTGATGCTGGTTTTCAGCGCGGAACCAATTACCGCCCTCTGGCGAAGGGGATCGCGACTGTGCAGAGTGGCGTAGCGCAGCAACCCCGAATCGAGCCCTGCAACGGCAATGACTTCGGCAATCTGGATCACGGCAATGGCGAGAGCGTAGGTTCCAAGAGCGTCAACGCCGAGGAGCCTTGCTACAACAAGGTTATAGCCGAATCGGGCCGTCTGGCCAAAGAGGAATCCGGCAAAGGAAAAGCCTGCCTGACCGGCTATGACGGCATTGCGGTTCAAGAGGCGCTCTCCTGCCAGCCCTTCTCCAGCTCCCGCACCATGGAGGCGGCAAGCGCGTCCCAACTGTGCTGCCGGGCGAATGCCTGCCGCACCTCAACACGCCGGTCGGCCAAAGCCTCGGGCACCATGCCAACAAACTCTTCATGCGACAGAGCAACATGCACCACCTCCCGCGCCCGCTCCACTGCACTGCAGTAGTTCATCGAGAGCACCGGCACACCCGCCGCACAATATTCATAGAGCTTGTTGGGATGGGAGACCCCTTTCAGCTCCCCGGAGAGGAGCGGCATCAGGGCAAGATTGAAGCGCTGCACCCATGCCGGAAGTTCGCTGTACTCAATTTTACCGAAATAGTGGACATTGGGCAGGGCGTTGATCGCCTCCTGTTTTTTCCACCACCCCAGTTGGTAGGCCGGGCCAAGGAGTACAATCTGATAATCCGGCCAGGCTCGGGCTGTTGCGGCAATAAGGAAGGTGTCGAGCCAGTCCATCGCCCCTGCATAACCAAGAATCGGCCCCTTGAGGCCGCAGAGCGATGCCGGTGTGTCGAGGCGGGGAGAGGCAAAATGGGCGAACTCAACACCGTTGCCAAGCTCAACCGTGCGCACACCCACTGGCACCTTGAGGCGCAGGGTCAGCTCACGGCTTACGCTGAAGAGAAGCTGCACCTTTTCGAGATAGCGGTCAAGAGAGCCCTTCAGCCACGGGGGGCTCCCCGGAAAGGCAAGATGATCATCATTGGCATCATAAAAGCGGAGACGGCACGGGAGGAGTGCGGCAACCCTGCCCCAATAGACGTTGCTCAGGCCGATGATCTTTTTGGAGGAACCAAATCCGAGGATGGTTATCCAGAAAAGCATCAGCACCGTGCCGGGAAGGGAGAGGAGGGCGCGCAGCAACGGGATGTTGAGCAGGCATCCAATCCTGAAAGGGACACTCTTCAAAAAGGGGATACTGACAACCCATACCCGTCCTCTTTTGACCGGGAGCCAGTGGTGGCGGCGCCCGAGAGTATAAGGCTCAATGAAAAGAATGTGCCAATTCTTCGGAAAGCGGCACAACAGGCGCTGCTTGCGGGTTGAGAGAAAGTCCCACTGTATCTCTGAAAACCAGAGAAGCCTGAAGCTGTCGGGCATTTTACAGGGGGCTCCCCTATCGGACGGCAAGTTCATAGATTTGCACTTTTTCATACCATGCCCGCAAGAGCGGCTTGAGCCCTGTAAGATAAAACAACGGATGGCGGATACGAAACTCTGTGTTGCGGAGCACGGTAAACCCGGCACGTGTGAAGAGCGAAAGAGCTGATCGGCGCGTCATTTCATGAAAATGGTCGGGGCTTGCAAGAAAGGGCGGTTTCCAGAGAGGCATGGAGACAAAAAGCCGTGCATCCTTGCTGGCCAGGAGCCCCTTAACCTCAAGCAGCGTATGGAGCGGGTTGTAGAGATGCTCAAGCACCTCGAAGGCGGTTACCACTCCAAAGGAGCCCAAAAGCGGTTCAAGGTCCAGATCGACTGTTGTGTTTTCAAAAAGGCAGCCAAAATGCTGCTCCAGCACTGCGGTAAAGGGTGTTCGATCGCCCAGGTCAAGCCCGCTGGCAAGGGAATCTACTGAGAATGAAGAGCCTTCAAGAAATTCGAGGGTTTTCCGCCACCGGAGAGCGTGGGCCGGATCATTGAGATAGGCTTCGTCAATAACGGTTCTGCAACGGCTCTCCATGCTCTATTTTCTCCTTATCAGTAACACATCCCAAAAACTTCCGGCAAAACGGAGGGGAAGCAGGAGCAGGTAGAGCACTATACCGCTCCATGCCCGGTATTTGCGGAACAGATAGAGGTCGCCAACACTTTTTTTCAGAAGCTTCCTGAGCGGGCTTCGGGTGAGCGATGCCGACACCTTGTGCCAGACCCTTGAGGAGGGGACATAGTTGATCGTCATCCCCCGAGAGCGAATCCGCAGGGAGAGATCGACATCCTCCGCATACATCCTGAACCCTTCATCAAAACCGCCAGCCTCCTCAAAATCACGGCAGCGCATGGCAAAACAGCACCCTGTCGCATAACCGGTAACGCCCGGGCGGTCAAACTGCGGAGCATCTTTTTTTCTAAGCCCGACGTGGCGAATAAGGCCAGTCGAAAGATTGACAACACCACCGGCATACCAGAGCGTGTCGGGCCGATCGAGATAGAAAATTTTTGGTACGGCAATTCCTGCCGAGGGGTTGCGTTGCAGCGTTTCAACCAGTGGCACACAAAAACCGGCCTCAACAAGGGTGTCGTTGTTCAGAAAGATGACGAATTCGGCACCCAGCTCCTGAACCCGACGGAATCCGGCATTGTTGCCTCCCGCATAGCCGATATTGGAGGGGAGGAGCAGCAGCTCAATATCCGCAAATGCCTCCCTAATCCTCTCCACAGAGCCATCGGTTGAACCGTTATCGACAACCAGCAGCCGGCAGGAGGGCGACAGAATCCCGGCAAGCGACTCCAGACAAGCACGAGTATCCTCTGCGCCGTTCCAGTTCAGCACTACAATGCAGCTCAAGGGAGTGGCCATCACCTCTTTGCGGCTATGGATTCACAAAAACCGCCTGCGGCCTCCGCAAAAGCATCCCAGGAAAAATCACTGACGAACGCTTCAATCGCCGGACGAGTGGCCTCAAGCTCACGCCTCTCGCGGCAGTCAAGAAACTCCCCGACCGCTTCAGCAAAGCCTGCCGCAGAACAGTCAGGGGCCACCCAGCCGGTTTTGCCGTGACAAACCATCTCAGGAAGGGATCCTGCCGGTGTGACAATGACGGGCAAGCCATGAGCGTAGGCAAACTGCACCACTCCTGACTGTGTTGCACTGCGGTAGGGCAGGGCAACGGCATCAACTGCAGCAAAAAAAAGGGCCGTACGTTCACGGGAGACATAGCCGGGATAGAGATCGACGCTCCCCTCAATTCCGAGCTGTGCAAGCAGCGTGCGATACCTTTCGGCACTCTCATGAAAGTGTCCGGCAACCACAAGGCGGAGGGCGGGCTCCCTCTGAAGAATTGCTGGCATGGCACGGAGCATTGTATCAAGCCCCTTGTAGCGGCGTACATAGCCAAAAAAAAGGAGCACCGGCGAGTGAAGATCCAAATTGAGCGCACTTCGGGCCTCCTCCACCGAACAGCTCTCGCCATCCGGCTCATAGAGGGGATGAAAGAGTTGCAGCAGGGGAACATCGGGCATGAGAGCCCGCACCTCCTGCGTCACAGTGGCCGAAAGAGTCACCACTCCATCAGCAGAAGCAGCAAGCAGCCTCCGCATCAGAGGCTCGAAAAAAAAAGATTCATGTGAAGAGAGGTTGTGGAGCAGTACCACCATTTTGATACCGGTCAGACGGCGTATCACAAAATAGAGCGGTGCCAGCAATCCGCTCCAGTAGGCCACAAGCAGCAGTTCCGGCTTCAGTGACCTGAGACGCCGAACAGCTCCAAACCATGTGAATGGGTTAAAAAGCACCAGACGCGCCTCACAAAAGGATGCAGTCTCGGCAACGGGAACCCCGTCTGCTCCCCCTTTGACCAGAAAATCGGGGTAGAGCGCCCTGAAGGCAAGAGAAGTAACCGCATATCCCCGACCTTGAAGGGCATCCCTCAACACTCCGCTGAACCGGGCAATCCCGCCCTTCAGAGGAGCAAAAGGAGATATGAAGGCGATTTGCAATGCTAAACCTCTCCAAAACCCTGCTCAAAAAACTCGACCAACTGGCGTGAGGCCTCGTCAGCGTCCACGCCATCAAGCTTGAGCGTCAACCGGGTACCTTTCGGGGCGGCAAGGCTCATGACACCAATAATTGATTTTGCATTAATTTCAACGCCCTGCATCTCGATAAAAAAATCTGATTTGAAACGGGACGCGAGTTTGACCACCGCAGCCGCAGGTCTGGTATGCAGCCCTGCTTTGTTTTTAACGACAACTTCCTGAACAATCACGAATTTCTGTTCCCTTTTTGTAGAATTAAGTTACAATGTTTTCACCATTGCAATCTCATCGCAGGCCATAAGCTTGGGGCAATGAGTGCAATCCCTCCATATTTTCTGTGGAAAATACTCTTTCTTGATTTCGCTGTAACCGAGTCGGCGAAAAAACTCGCGACTGAGCGTCAAAACAAAAACCTCCACAACCCCCTCTTCGCGCAGTACCGTCTCAGCCTTATCAACCAGCAACCTTCCTATACCCTTCATTTTATAGCGGTTAAAGACGGCCAGCGAACGAATTTCGGCCAGCTT
>CAILXB010000115.1 GCA_903838025.1 uncultured Chlorobiaceae bacterium | reverse complement strand
CAGCTACGGGGAGCGCCTGAGATCTCCCGCCGCCATTATTCGGCAAGACCGGGCAAACTTTCATGTTTTTGGTCGCATTGATCCCGAAGATGAGAGTGATAACTTCTTTGTTTCAAAGCAAAATCGCGCAACTCTGGAATCGTTGGTAAGAAACAGCCCACTGAGTGACGATGTACTGGATGAAATCGTTAACGGAAAGCCGTTAGTCGAGATTACAATATGGAAGCGTGACTCTGGCCGGGATTATATTGAGATCAAAATTCTCAAGTATTGATCGGCAGCAAAAAATCACCTTGTTTTACCGGAGATAAGCAATGATTTTTCATGGCCTCGTAAAGCTTTTTCTTGTAGCGATATGCCCGCTTTTGTTTGTGGCGTCCGCCCGTGCAGCAGGTGACGATGCATTAATGGAGAGGCTGGTCAGCTCTTATCCTGAATTTCTTGCGGGTCACGAAGGCAATGAGTTGGTCTGGAAAGACGGAACGAGAATGCCCTTTGATGACGGCAAGAGAGATAAAGAGTTTGAAACTCTGCTCACAATGCACCATCAATCAAGGATATGTTCTACGCGCCCTATGTTTCAAGCAGGGCCACAGTCGCGCCAGACATTAATAGCGATCCAGGACGGGTGCGGTATGAGCCATTTTTCATAAAAATGTATGGAGACTGCCGAAAGGGTGAAACTGCGCGTACTCTGGTGGATGTTGTCTGGCTTCCAAAGAAGTGGGGCAAGAAAATCAGGATGACCCGCATTAACGGCGTGGCAGAGCAGTTAGCCAAAGTATCCCATGAACTGGATCAGTTGCCAACGAAATACGACAGCTATCTCTTCCCTCCCGCCGGTACCGTAAATTGCCGGGTCATCGAAGGAACAAAACGCCTCAGTGCGCATGGAAGTGCAACAGCCATTGATATTGCGCAACAACATTCCGATTATTGGAGATGGGCGAGGCCCAATTCCAAAGGGCATTACCCCTATCGAAACCAGATTCCTGCAGAGATTGTCGAAATTTTTGAAAAACACGGATTTATATGGGGCGGCAGATGGTATCACTACGATACTATGCACTTCGAATACCGACCTGAACTCTTGAACAGTGACGCAATCCCCTCAAAAGTTAAAAAACAGGAACCATAAGAGCGTAAACAGTGGAAGCAGAATTGGCAACAATGACTCTGAGGCTAACAACAAAGAGCAAAAAAACTGATCATTTACAGAGCCGTACCAAAAAGCTTGCCGACACCGGCAGTGAGCCCCATTGCGAGTGCTCCCCAGAAGGCAACACGAATTGCGCCTTTGACAAGAGATGCGCCGCCTGCATAAGCCGCAGTTCCACCAAGAAGTACCAAAGTCACGAGTGCCGTCGCAGATGAGATCTCCACAACCAGGGCTGAAGGTGCCAGCAACACCGCTAAAATTGGAATAACCGCACCCACAACAAAAGAAATTGCCGAGGCAAATGCGGCCTGAATTGGCCGTGCCCGCAGGGTTTCCGTAATACCAAGTTCATCACGGATATGTGCTCCGAGAGCATCTTTCGCCATGAGGCTTTCGGCTACAAGCCGTGCAAGCGGAGGCTCAAGTCCCCGTGCTTCATAAATTGAGGTCAACTCTTCCAGTTCATGCTCCGGATCCGTTTTCAGTTCGCCTTTTTCCCTCTCAATGTCCGCATGTTCAGTATCTGCCTGCGACTGAACCGATACATACTCTCCCGCCGCCATCGACATGGCACCAGCAACCAGACCAGCCACACCCGTCAGCAGCACTGTGCTTTGGGGCGCTCCGGCAGCAGCTACGCCAATAACAAGACTTGCTATCGAGATTGTCCCGTCATTAGCTCCAAGCACGGCCGCACGAAGCCAGCCGATACGGTCTGCCCTGTGTAACTCCCTGTGCATATAGAGCATCCTCAAAATCTCCTGTTAACCCATCCTTTCGATTGATCCACCACAATTTGCGGATTTTTAAAGTATAGCAAAAAAAGTGCTTGTTCTTCATCTGATATTTTGGCATATATACCTCTACGGGGTATGGGTATTGCATTATTGTACACTTGAAAGCCATACACAACAAAGCCAGAAAAACGGGATACGTGTACCCCAATGAGAGAAACTGAACAATTTCAAAAACCGATAAAAAACTCTGCCATGAACAAGACTCTTGACGTTAGCCCGACAGCCGCGCTTGCACTGATTCAAAAAGGTGCATTGCTTGTTGATGTCCGTGAACCGCATGAAATTGCAAAAAAATCATTCGATGTGGCAAATATCATGCTGATTCCTCTGCGTGACTTTGAAAACCGCTACAAGGAAATACCGTTAGACCGTCAGGTAATTGTAGCCTGCAACCTTGGTAATCGCAGCATGATGGCCACCCGTTTTCTGACAAACCACGGATACAGCAAAGCGCTGAACATGCAGCGCGGGATTGTGTGTTGGGAAAATGAAGGGCTTCCACTCAAAAAAGCAGTGAAAGAGAACGCCGGATCATGGCTGTTGCAACAATTCAAGGGGAGGTCATAAAAAAGCAGTAGAAGCGGTTGTTCATCAGCCGCCCCAAACGCGAACGGAAGGAAAGAATATAAAAGAAAAAAAGTGTATCTTGGCGCGAATAGGTATTTTCGACAATTGCCTGTTAAATCCACAAAAAAAGCGGATTATCAGCGAGTCAAGAATCCTGAAATATGCCTCATCAGAAGAATCAGAAGTCATTAACAACAGCATCAGTCGTCGCCATGAAAAAAATAGGGGTTCTTCTCTCAGGATGCGGTTTTCTGGACGGTTCGGAGATACATGAAACCGTACTTACTCTGCTTGCAATCGACAGGGCGGGTGCAGAGGCTCACTGCATTGCACCAAACATGACACAGCAGGAAGTGGTAAACCATTACAGCGGCGAAGTTATGGCGGGCGAGTCGCGCAATGTCCTTGTGGAATCGGCGCGCATTGCCCGGGGCGTTATCACTGACCTCGAACAGATTGATACCCTCAACCTCGACGCACTCATTTTGCCCGGTGGTTACGGCGCGGCAAAAAATCTCAGCAATTTTAATACACACCAAGCTGACTGCGAAGTCGATAAAAAGGTTGCCGCTGTACTACAATCATTTTTTAAAGCGGGCAAACCACTCGGCTTTATCTGCATCGCACCGGTAATAGCCGCAAAGGTACTGGGTAAAGAGCATGTTGAGCTGACAATCGGCAACGACCAAGAGTGCGCAAAGGCAATTGAAGCAATGGGAGCCAGCCATATCGAATGTCCAGTGTGGAGTGCCGTTGTGAGTCAAAGGGGCAAGGTGGTGAGCACACCCGCCTACATGCTCGGACCGACAATTTCAGAAGTGGCCAAAGGGATAGACCAGCTTGTCGACGAGCTGTTGAAGCTCCTATGAACAACATGTTTTTTCCTTTGCCTGCGATCATCTATCTTGCCGCGATGATTTTAAGCCCTGAAAAAATGAACGAAACATCATGCCAGCTCCCCTTCAGGGCTTTGAAATGTAAATCGTGAACAGATGAAAAGCAATAAAGAGTCAATCGGCCTTGAAGGCTCAATCTGGTTTCAGAAAGCGGAGAACCGATTTCTCGGCGGTGACCAGATTGCCCTGCTTGAAAATATCGACGAGCTTGGCTCTATCAGCAGTGCTGCGAAAGCGACAGGAATCAGCTATAAAACAGCATGGCATCTGGTCAACATGATGAACAACCTCTCTGAAAAGGCTCTGGTTGAGCGCATGACGGGAGGCAAAGGGGGCGGAGGCACCGTTCTGACCCGAGAGGGAAAAAAAATTATTGAGCAGTTCCGGGTTGTTCAGGAAGAGCACCGGAAGTTTCTCCAGAATCTTGAGGGGCGTCTTGGAGATGCCCGTCATCTTTATCAATTCCTTAAAAGAATATCCATGAAAATCAGTGCACGCAACGTTTTTTCGGGCACAGTCGAAAAAATCACACTGGGAGCAGTTAACGCAGAGGTTATCCTTTTGCTCAAAGGCGAAATCCGCATCACCTCCATCATCACCATTGGAGCTGTCGAAAACCTCGGTCTCAAAGAGGGGGTAAATGCTTACGCCATCATCAAGGCAAGCTCGATCATTATTGCCCAGGAACTGCACGATGCAAAACTGAGTGCACGCAACATTATGCCTGGCAAAATCACCAAACTTATCGAAGGGCCGGTCAGCACGGAAGTTGATCTGGAAATTGCCGAGGGCAATGTTATTTCAGCCATCATCACCCACGGAAGTTCTGAAAAACTTGCACTCAAAGAGGGTGACACAGCATGCGCCCTTTTCAAGGCATCAAGTGTAATTATCGGGGTCAACTGAATCGAAAAAAATCACCCATATTTTTGGAAAAGTCTCAAAAAATGATTAACAATCGTTAATTGAAACTCAAAAAACAGCGACTGATGAAATCATTCACTTCTACAATCCTTATCATGTGCTGCTGCTGTTGCCGTTGGCAACACTATTCTGACAGCAGGATATCGGAAAAGGGATTGTAACTCGCAGAGGATTTCGTGAAGTGCATCAACTCTTGAAAGCCGGTTCTGAATGTCAGAATCGGCTTTTTTCATGTCCAACAGAATCAATCAAAAACCGATAACCAAACGAATACACTGCATCATGACAACAACTACGACATCATCACCAGCGACCACCTGCACCGGCATACCGTTGCCAATTGTTTCACTCAACCGCGTGGTACTGCTTGCAGGTATCACTGCCGCCATTGTGTTCCAGCAACCAGTGGTAACCACTGCGCTTTTTTTTATCATTCTTTCCGCCGTCCTGTATGGAAAAAAAGGAAGCCTTATCTTTCTTGTCGGGTCACGCCTGTTTGCCAAGCAAAACCTGAATGCAAAAACTGAAGACCAGAAACTGATGCGCTTCAATAATTCCATTGCGGCACTGCTGCTCGGTGGCGCACAGATCGCCTTCCTGCTCAACGCACCTCTTGCAGGATGGATACTGTCGGGCACCGTTGCCGTTGCAGCGGCCATCGCCCTCGCAGGGTTCTGCTTCGGCTGTTTCCTCTTTTACCAATTTAATTTGCAGCGTTTCAGGCTTTTCGGCAACAATCAGAAAAATTAATATATCGTACGGAGTAGGGCGGCATACCTTGCACCAATCAATCAACCAATCAATCAATCAATCAACCAAAGGAGAGTATCCCGATGAGTTCAGAACACTACCGCTTTGAAACCCTTGCCCTTCATGCAGGTCAGCCTGTTGATGCAACACTGTCGCGTGGAGTACCGGTCTACCGTACCAGCTCCTATATCTTCAAGAGCACGGAACATGCAGCAAACCTTTTTGCCCTTAAAGAGCTTGGAAATATCTACACAAGGCTGATGAACCCGACGACCGACGTCCTCGAACAGCGAGTCACTCAACTGGAGGGCGGAGCGGCATCCGTGGCCGTTGCATCAGGCACTGCGGCAATTTTCAATACTATTATCACGCTGGCCGAAGCGGGAGACCATATTGTTGCCGCAAACAATCTCTATGGAGGCACCTACACCCAGTTCGATGCCATCCTCCCGAAACTTGGTATCAACGTTACCTTCGTCGACCCGAAAGATCCTGCCAATTTTGAGCGTGCAATTACCCCGAAAACCAGAGCACTCTTTATTGAGACCATTGGCAACCCGGTGCTCGACTATACCGATGTCAAAGCGATTGCCGAGGTCGCTCACCGCAACGGCCTTCCACTCATTGTCGATGCAACCTTCACCACCCCCTACCTGCTTAAAACCATTGATCTCGGGGCCGATATCGTTATCAACTCCCTCACCAAATGGCTTGGCGGCCACGGCTCCGGTCTCGGTGGAATCATTACCGACGCAGGGCGTTTTAACTGGAAGGCCGGACGTCATCCTCTCTTTACCGAGCCCGACAACAACTACCACGGACTGCGCTGGGCCATCGACCTGCCGGCACCCCTTGCACCAATCGCTTTCGCCCTTCGCGTACGCACCGTGCCACTCCGGAACCTTGGAGCGTGCATTTCGCCCGACAACTCGTGGATATTTATTCAAGGCATCGAAACCCTGCCTGTCCGGATGGCCCGTCATTCAGAAAATGCGCTCATCATTG
>CAILXB010000114.1 GCA_903838025.1 uncultured Chlorobiaceae bacterium | reverse complement strand
GCTCAATATTTAACATGGCGAGTTCTTTATCGGAGACTTTTATCCCTTGCTGGTACTTGTTTTCATCAAGTGAAGCCTTTATGCGTAATCCTGTTTTGGTCGTTGTGTTTCCGATTAAATTAACGATAACTTCCCGACTGATAAGAGGACGACCTCTCCAATTGGCTGTTATATTACAAAACATTCGATGCTCAATCTTGTTCCATTTACTGGTTCCTGGCGGGAAATGGCATACCTGAATTGAGAGGTTCTCTTCATCAGCCAGTTTCTGAAGTTCTCGACGCCACAGGCGTACTCGATAACCATTACTTCCACCACAATCGGCTGTAATCAGAAGTCGACGAGCATTGGAGTATACGGGTTTCCCCATTTCATGCCACCAGCGGCGAATACTCTCAACGGCAAACTCTGCAGTATCATGATCAATGCCAACATTTACCCATCCAGTATTGTTTGTCAAATCATAGACACCATAGGGTGAGACTTTCCCTTGCTCGGGATCAATAAAGTCATAAATTCTTACTTCTTCAGGCTTTCCTACTGGCTGCCATTCTTGGCCAGCATTCTCAAAATCGCCAATCTTTTCTTTCTTTTTGGTGTCTACCGAGATAACTGGCTCTCCAGCAGCCTGATAAATGGCAACTGTTTCGGAAATGTGATGGAACTGCGCATTTCGATCTGCATTCTTTCCACCTTCGCGAGTTTTTCGTGTCGATTGAAGGCTGTAGCCCAATTGGTAGAGTAAATTATTTACTGACCTTGGGCTCACCTTGTGACCTTGACGATTGAGCTCCACCGCCAGTTTAGCAGTACTTTTACATGTCCATCGCAATGGGGACGAGGGATCGCCTCGTGTTGTCGGCTCAACCAAGACGTTCAGATCGCTCAATAAACTCTCATCTATATCCGTTAATTTTTTTCGGCCACCACCGACCGCACGGACTCTGCGATCTTTTTGTTTATGCTTATCCGCAAAGACTTGGTCGGTGTCTATTGTTTCAAGAGCTAATTCTTTTAATCCTGCATATATCGTTGTTCGAGACATTCCCGTCGCTTTAGCAACAGTAGCCACTCCCCCTTTTCCCAAGCTTTTTGCTTCCACCGCTGACCATATCCGCAGCGTTGATTCATCAAGTCGCCCAGAGAGCACTTGGTATTTTTCCTTTACTATTTCAATGTTATCCATAACATCATAATAGTAAAAAATTTACTAATAAGTTCAGATTGTTTATGCGAGATTACTTATTGATCATTTGGGTATTGAAGGTCATGTCGAAGGTCAAAAGCAACCCTGGTGGCAATATGCCTGGAAGGAAATCAGACGATCGAAAGGTGAGGCAATTTCAGAAGGGCGATTTGCTCAAGATTTATTGCATGAAAATAGCTTAGATATATTGAATTCGCTCTTGGAAGAAATATACGAAAAGTCCAAAAAGGAGACTGATTTTTTAATAGATATACCAAAAGGCAGAGAACTTAAAGGGCGGTTCAGATTTTGCAGAATAGTCGACATCGAGTGGGGTTTTCGGGCCCCAGATTCTGCTTTTAGGGAAATAAATGACTTGAGGGAGTTTGAACAATGGCGAGGTTGATACCTTCTTTTATGGATGATCACACTCCACCCGGGGAGCGGGATGTATTCAATATGTTTACCCAAGGTCCGGATAATTGGGTGATTTTGCACTCGCTTGATCTTGCTCCATGGAACCGGAGATTACGAACAGAGATTGATTTTGTTGCAATTATTCCCGACTGTGGCATCCTGTGTATGGAAGTCAAATCCCACATGAGCATCACATTTGACGGGAGCTTTTGGAGCCCTCCGGAAATCAAGCGATCACCATTCAAGCAAGCATCTGATGGTCGCTATACTTTTTACCGCAATCTGCGTGAACTGGCTCCCCAGTACAGTTCAGTTCCTGTTGTTCATCTCTGCATTTTCCCCAACGCTTCATTTTCTTTGCCCACAAATCTTTCTGTACAGCGTTGGGAGCTTATGGATGCCCTTGCATTCAGATCGTTCAGAAATGCGGCTGATTTCTGTCAGGATCTCAAACGGCGAATTCTGTTGAGTATTGATGAAGACTGCAATCTTAAACGCCTTGTAACTCCACTTTCAAATATAACTGTTCAGGCTATAGTCGATTACTGTGTGCCTGTGCAGAAGCGTCATCCCGATGCTCGCGAGGAAATTCGCCACCGAGAACAGGAAATAGAGAACATACTGCGCGATCAGCAAAAACCCGTATTCCAGCTTGTTGAAAACAATGAGCGGGTAATTGTATCTGGCGGAGCCGGGACGGGAAAGTCACTGATTGCGATGGAATTGGCAAGGCGCAGGGCGGAGTCTGGCGAGAGGGTGGCTCTACTCTGTTTTAATCAACTCTTTGGGGTACTAACCAAGGAGAAAATGATACAGATCAAACCTGATTTACCAAATCTTGTTGTAGGCACGGTTATTCAGGTTATGGCTGAACTAATGGGTATTGTTATACCTGATACTCCTGACAGGAATTTCTGGGATAAAATTTTGCCCGTCCAATTGGAAGAAAAACTTACGGATCCCGAGTTGTATGCAGTTGCATCTTTTGACTACCTCATACTTGATGAAGCACAGGATATTCTTGCACGTCCTGTTTTATGGGAGTGCCTTATCCAGTTTTTAGCTGGAGGATTGAAATATGGTAACTTCGTACTATTGGGTGATTTTGAACACCAGGTTCTTGGTGAGCGAGATCTCATGTTGCAGTCTCTTGACTCCGTTCACATGGAGGCTCAGCCTGCAAAGTGGAAACTGACTGAAAATTGCCGAAACTACAGTATAGTCGGAGATACTGCTGTTATGCTCAGCGGATTTGAGAAAAGAATTTATTCGGGTTATATGAGGCGCGGCGGTGGTGTGAAAAATTACGACATCAATTTTTATGCTACGGATGAGGAACAGTGCCAGCAACTTGCTGATGCCCTGAAGGATTTTGGTTGTCAGGGTTATCGACCAGAGGAAATAACTGTTTTGTCGTTCTCGTCATCTGAGACCTGCGCAGCACAGCGGCTTATCGTTAAAGGACATCGGCTTTATCCTGCGTGGCAGCAGGGTCGATTTATCCATTACAGCACGGTTCACTCTTTCAAGGGACTGGAAAACAAAGTAATTATTCTTACCGATGTATCTTTTGGAGAGGCTGAATTTCAGCGTGATTTATTTTATACAGGAATGACGCGGGCGACTGAATCAGTCAGGGTTTTATGCAACAGCAAATGCCAGAAGACATTGTTCGGCTGGCTGACAAAAAAAGGAGCTATTCATGACAGAAAGAGCTGAACTTATTGCATGTATTCGAGGGGAGATTGTGGGCCCGTCAAGACCTGTACCGAACCCAGAAATTGCTCTTTTTAACGGCAAAGATTTTGCCGATCCGGTTTCATCCAGAAAAGGCTTCTTAGGCTGGAATCCGTATCCGGAAAGCGAAATTGAAGAAGTCCTGTACTATAAAAGGGAAATGCCTCATCGCAAGTATGGGGTTGGACTCTTGCATCCTTCCTCAACGCCTGATAATGCTCCAGACCAAGAGAATGAGCCCAATGATATCGAGCTTGAAGAGAGCGAAGCTATCGTCGTACCCTTGGACAGTGACACCAAAGCATGCGATGAAACGGAAAATACAGATCTTCCTGAAACCGATGGAGATGAATTTGAGGTAACCAGTGCTGATATTCGCCATCCATCGACCATCGGATTAACATTTTATGTCAGTCTTGAGCGCAACAGCAGGATTATTGTTCGATTGCCACAAAACAGACTTTTTTTCTGGCAGGCTGATGATTCTTCACCATTTCCGCTGAATGGCCGTTACGAAAGTTCCGCCCGGTCTACGATAGATGATCATGGACAAGCACGCGAATTTCCGGTATGGAGGCGCCGACCGGCATTCCTGCCTGATACACAGATTGTTATAGATTTTGCCGAACTTGATGACCGGAGACCAGTCATAAAAGATGTTATAATGCCTGCAGATTCGCCACTGAACCTGCAAGTGAAGGTTTTCGCCCGTCACGATCGTGAAAAACAGGATTTTTGGCTTGTGACAATTGTTCTCTGCAATGTCTCCCCCACTGACAACAATCAGTCTTGTCAGGAAGCCACTCTTTATCAGACCTATTTTGAAGTATCCATCGATGGTGGTTGCCTGAAACCATATCCGGAAAGCCCACGACCGTTCACCCTGCTTGATCCCGAGGAACAGTCTCTTGCTCTACTTTACCGGGAGTCAGCAACTTGGGGAATAGGGCATGGATGTGCTGCGGGCTGGGATACCGAACCGGGGCAAATACCGGACAAAATTTATGCAGATGTGTTGCCTGCCGTACAAATTCCCAGCATGACCCCCGACATCATGGATGAACAAGGAAATCCTGTTAAGCTTTCCATGCGTCTACTTGCAGAACTGCCGGATAATCAAACAGGTGAAGGTTGGATGTCACTGATAAAGCTGGCTGATGAGTACGAAAACTGGATAGTGCTTAAGCGAATGGAGGTGAATGGACTTCCTGCTGTATTGCAATCCATTGCAGGCAATAACATTGATGCGTGTGACAAGTGTATTGTGAGAATCAAGAATGGCATAACACTCCTTCGCAATGAACCGCAAGTAAGAACGGCATTCCGACTTGCTAACCTATCAATGCTTCTTCAACAGATATCGGCGAAACAGTTGTTGCGGCGACCTTTGCACTGGCAAAATCAACAAAGACGAGTAATGCCGAATGGAGATTATCAGTCACCTTGGGATATTTATAAGCAGAATATGGAGGAAGCCGCAGTCGGTCAATGGCGGGCATTCCAGATTGCCTTTCTTCTTATGTCGCTCAGCGGAGTCAGTGATGGTCAATCAGCAGATCGCGAGATAGTGGATCTCATCTGGTTTCCTACCGGAGGTGGCAAGACAGAAGCATACCTTGCTGTGATGGCTTTTTATATGTTTCATCAGCGACTTCTGATGCAGCCAGATGACCCTGTGGATCTTAAACGGGATGGCACCAATGTTCTTATGCGCTATACCCTGAGGATGCTGACTACACAGCAGTTTCAGCGTGCAGCAAGCCTTGTTTGTGCCATGGAGTTTCTGCGGCGAAATTCCGAAAAACATGGCCTCGGTAATATTCCCGGTGAACGGTTTTCACTGGGGTTGTGGATTGGCCGGGATTCCTCACCAAACAAAATTGAAAATGCAAAACAGGAAGTTAAAAGGTTCCGAGGGGGGGACGTTGCCGGAAACCCTTTGGTGCTCACTGAATGCCCTTGGTGCAGGGCAGAAATCGGACGATATAACGGAAAAGCCCCGCGTGGTATATCTATGCGAATCCAGGGAATCAGTGACAACGGAGCTGATGGCCCCTTATTACTATGTCCAGATAGTAGCTGTGCTTTTGGTCAAGAAAATCCGAGTACATGGATTCCTGTTGAGGTAGTTGATGAGCGGATTTACAGACACCCCCCATCGCTCATTATTGCCACTGCCGACAAGTATGCCATGATTGCTTACAGACCCGATGCTGGTGCTATTTTTGGAAGGAATAACGTTGGTGGCGAAATAAGGCAAACACATGTACCTCCCGGTTTGATCATTCAGGATGAACTGCACCTGATATCGGGACCATTGGGAACTATGTATGCCCTGTATGAGGGTATCTTTGAGCGGCTATGTTCCCTGCAAGTCGGTGACCGTTGGATAAAACCAAAGATTATTGCATCTACCGCAACAATTCGTGGCGCTGCCGAACAGGTAAGAGCGCTGTATGCCCGTGACCAGATGCAACTCTTTCCAAGTCCTGGTTTATTGATGGGTGACTCCTTTTTTGGCAAGTATGCCCGGGATGAAAACAATAGACTACGACCCGGTCGTTTGTATCTCGGTATTCATGCCTCTGACTATGGTTCAATCCTGACCACACAGGTGAGGACATTTTCATCTGCACTTTTTAGGCCCTACGCATTTACCCCGGAAACCAGAGATCCTTGGTGGACCTTGCTGGCTTTTTACAACAGCTTACGAGAACTGGGCGGTGCAAAAACCCTGTTTGACTCTGATATTCAATCCAGGCTAAGATTCCTGTTCGACAGGGAGGGCTATCCGTATGATAAACGAAGATTTCTAAAGCCCGCCGAAGAACTGACCGGCCGCCGTTCCCAGTCTGAAATTGTGGCCATGATGGATCTGTTATCCGCTGAATATACGCTTGGCTCAAAAACCGCCATAGATGCCTGTCTGGTATCAAGTATCATTGAAGTTGGAGTGGATATTGAACGGCTATCTCTCATGGGGGTTATTGGGCAGCCAAAAACAACGGCACAATACATTCAGGTAACAGGTCGTGTTGGTCGTAAATGGCCTGGGTTAATTATGATGATTTACAACCCGTCCAAAAGCCGGGATCGATCACACTTTGAGCAATTTCACAGTTATCACCGGAGATTGTATGAACGCGTGGAGCCAACATCGGCAACGCCGTTTGCATTATCAGCGATACAACGAGCATTGCCAGGAGCTCTGATCTTGTGGGCAAGACTGCATTGTACTGACAGTGTAAATAATTACCAAGCCTACGAAAATGATATCAACAATGCGCTTGGACTGCTGAAGGAACGGTGTGAAATGGTACAAACTGAGGAGCTGGATCAGGAACGTTCACTAAAGGAACTTGACCGGGTCTGTCAGGAACTGATGTTGAAATGGAGGCACAATCCCCAAGACTGGGAAAACTTTCCTCCGCAGAACGACGGTGAATATCTCATGTTGTGGCCAGGACAATATGCAACGCGTACACAGAAAACGCGGGGTACTGTTGTTGCAAGCAATATGCGACAGGTTGACGGGAGTGCGGAACTGGCTATCTCTCAGGGATATGTTATATAATCAAAGTGAACCACAATTATCAGGGAGGCAAAATTGAAAGGACAGGTGCGAACGGGACAACTCATAGCTCCATTTGGTCCAGGAGCCATTTATACTGACAGCCGGGGCACTCCTCTTGTGGTTTGCGGTCTTGATCATTGGTATAAAATCGACAGGGGTAATGGGCTTTTGCAATGTGAAAACCCTGACGAATTTGATATTGTTGAGCCAAGATTGTCGGCACTCTTGAATGTAAACCGGTTTCGTATGCCAGCCGATTATCGTGCTGTGCATAGAGGGCAACAGGCACCACCAAACGCATTTCTTTCTACGCCATCCCAAAGATTTCCTCGTTGGTATCGGAATTCATATACCAACGAAATGAGAAGGCTCAATCTGAACACAGAAAGTCTTCCTGCTGCTCGTGACGGGCGATGGCTTCCGGTAAGGTTTGTTGCAGTTTGTGGTGATGGCCATCTCAGTGAATTTCCCTGGAAACGCTGGATTGGCTGTGAATGCCAGGGAGATGGTAATCTTTTTCTTATAGATCGAGGAGGTTCCGAACTCAGTACCATCCGCGTTGAATGCCGTAGTTGCCCGGAAGGATCAACTGGCAGGCAAGGAAGAACACTTTCAGGTACCACAGGAAGGCCAAATGAAGATGAAGGTGGGCAAGGTGCGTTTCAGAATGCAGGAATCAGTTGTCCCGGTGATCGCCCATGGCTTGGTGAAGGAGCCAACGAGCACGGATGCCCTCGCCCTTTGGTTGGTGCCCTAATAAATCAGACTAACATCTATTTCCCTAAGACCATCTCCGCCATTTTCTTGCCTGATATGAATTTGCAGGATGACTCTATTATGCAGTTAAGGGACAAAATACAAGAGGCTGGGACTGCTTGTAGTGTCGCATTAACTCTTTGGAAGATGAATATGCGTCCAGAAGCTATTGCGTTAGTCAGTAGTTCTCTTGTTGGTGGTGGTATCTTTTTCGATGCGCAACAGTTGGAGTTGGCTGTAATAAGTCTGTTCGAACCGAACGCTATTGTCAATGCCAATACGCCAGCTATGCCTGAATCTGATCTGCTTGCCTTTCGGCGTGCGGAATTCAACATCATACGTAATGAAGTTAATGATCCTGTAAATATCCCTAATCTCAGGGTAATTCCCGCTGATGTTCCTCACAATTTAGAGGATTGGATCACAACGGTAAATCTTGTCGAACGCTTGCGTGAAACCCGTGTTTTTTATGGTTTCGACCGTATCGAACCGAATTCAACTCCATTGGCCGGTATGCCAGACTCTGCAATGAGACAGTTGTTCCGTAATCCGCCTATGCATAGGCAAGATCAATGGTTGCCTGCGGTAAAGGTTTTTGGAGAAGGTATTTACCTTGAGCTCAATGAGGAAAAGATTTCTCAATGGCAAGAGGACAATAAGGAATGGTTGACACATCGCATGAATCAGGGTTTTATTACAAGATTATCCGGCATATTCCAGACACTTCCACCGTCTGCTGGTACTGACTGGATATGGGCATCAAGGTATCTTCTTGTGCACAGTCTTGCTCACATTTTGATCAATCAACTTGTTTTTGAGTGCGGTTACAGTACAGCTTCATTGCGCGAGCGACTCTACATATCGAATGATTCAAAGGCTCCCATGGCAGGAATCCTTATCTATACGGCAGCGGGAGATTCGGAAGGCACATTAGGGGGACTTGTCCGGTTGGGACATAAGGATCGGCTCGAATCAATTATCAGGCAAGCTGTCAGCCGAGCATCCTGGTGTTCAGCCGATCCTGTTTGCTCAGAGATTGGCGGACAGGGATCCCGCTTTGCTAACCTTGCAGCATGTCATGCCTGTACATTGCTCCCCGAAACATCCTGTGAAACCATCAATCAAGGGCTGGACCGTGCCATGATTGTGGGGACTCCGGACAATCGAGCTCATGGGTTTATGGCTGAATTGCTTGATGAGATATATAGTTTGGAGGGCGAGTAGTTTGATTCCAAGCATGGGCGGGCACAGGTGCCTGAAAAGATTTGCCAGCAGATTTTTGCTTTGCTTGCAGCCTCTATTCACATTCACGACAAGCAAAGTGAGTCCTATCGCCCGCTTGTCGTTGTAACCTTTCATGAATTATGGGGTTATGTCCAATTAATTGATCGTCATATTTCATCAAGGTGTGGCGGGGACATCACCGCACTGTTTGTATGAAAAGCATCTTTTCACTCATACCCAATCAAATCTCTTCTGAGGGGAGAGGAATGATTTTTTCGAGTCCGGTTTCCCGAAGAAAAATTTCTCCCATAAACGCATAAATATCGACCCCATATTTTTCACAGATTCCGAAAGCATTGGTCATGAGTTGGTTGAGAACCTCAGCCTCTTCCTTTGAGTATGTCGGTTTTTCTGTCTTGAGGTTGATATAATTGAGAAAATTATCATCGGGATGAAGATTGACTCCATTGCGGACCACGCTTCTGGTAAACTCTGCGACATCATGAAGATTTTCGATGCTCTGTAACATTTTTTTCTATAGTTTTTTGTCAAGGTTTGCTGCTTTTTTTTCGGATTTCAGGATTTCAGGATTTCATCCTTTCCTTTCTCCGTATACATGATTGTTCGTCCGAAAATGATAAAATGCTCTGGCGATTCGAGTTTGGGAGGGTACGCATACTTCCCCGACGTCCTTCCCTTTCTCATATTGAGCAGGGTTTGCCTGCTGTAACCGGAAATTTTTATGATTTCTGCTTCTGTGAAGTGTTTGTCTTTCGTCATTATGGATTTTCTGCCAATAAAGTCATTCAAACTCAACGAAATACTCGCAAAGGGCGACAGGGTTTACTGGTTATCGCATAAACTTTACCCTTAATTTTCCAAATAGATTACCCGACTCCTCCCTGACTCTTGATGATTATTCTGACCATCCTGCTCAAGAAAGCCTTGTGGAAATCCTCCTCAACCACAACTGTGATCTATTCAAGCAATTTGTACCATCAGCAATAAGATAATACAATTTGTTTGCAATACGCAAACAAATAAATACATCGACACCACCCCATTCACGGTGCTATGAATTTTGATGTCATGCGCTTTCTTTCTCTGGCAAAAAAACAGCAGATGTCGTTTGCCGGGTACACAAAGACATAACCTGATAAAGTCCTCCGTTTTAGTTATGCATTTTCATATATTGGCCGAAAGGGAACAATAAAGGGCATTATGCCCGCTAACCTACCCAGAGAAGTATGAATGAGGTGGAACCGCTTGAGTTGCTTCGAATGGCGCGTAGCCGCTTTTCACAACGCGAAATTGCCACTCATGTCGGCAAGGATGTCAAAACCATACGTCGGTGGGAAAAAGGGACTGTTTCCTGCCCTTTGATTGCCAAGCCAGCGCTGATGGAAATGATGCGATCTTGGCATGATGATAAAGCTATAAAATCGTCACCAGGATTTCGTTTCATTGACCTGTTTGCGGGAATTGGAGGTATCAGGATGGGCTTCGAAGCGCATGGTGGAGAATGTGTGTTTACCAGCGAATGGAATGACTTTTCGAAAAAAACCTATCTTGAAAACTTCCCCAGCGATCATCCTTTCATTGGCGACATAGTCACATACCCTGAAGAAGAGATTCCTGATTATGATTTACTACTTGGGGGGTTTCCCTGTCAACCTTTCAGCATTGCCGGTGTCAGCAAGAAAAATTCTCTTGGTCTTCCACATGGCTTTGAGTGCACGACGCAAGGAACACTTTTTTTTGATGTTGCCCGTATCATCGCAAGCAAGCGTCCAAAGGCTTTCTTGCTTGAAAATGTCAAAAACCTGCTTTCGCATGACAAAGGCAATACTTTTGAGGTAATCCTCTATACTTTGCGTAACGAACTTGGTTACGACGTTCACTACAAGGTCATTGATGGACAGCATTTCACACCACAACATAGAGAACGGATTATCATCGCTGGATTCCGAGAAAAAACTGGTTTTTCGTGGGATGATCTCCAGTTGCCAATCAAAGGCCCTCTCTTGGGAACAATCTTGCACAAGACTAATGGCAGTGAACCCTTTCTGGACTGGGATGATGAACGATTTTTTGATCATTCAAAACAAACTGTTCAACCAAAATACACACTCACACCAAACCTCTGGATTTATCTTCAAGCTTATGCAGAAAAGCATCGAGCAGCCGGAAATGGTTTTGGCTTCGGTATGGCATATCATGATAGTGTGACTCGCACCTTGTCGGCACGATATCACAAGGATGGTTCGGAAATCCTTGTTTTCCAAGGCAATAACCAACGGCCGCGTCGGCTTACACCTCGTGAATGTGCCCGCCTCATGGGTTTCCCTGACACATTCAGGATTCCTGTGAGTGATACACAGGCATATCGCCAGTTCGGCAACAGTGTCATCATGCCAGTCATGAAGGAGATGGGTCGCATCATGAGACCTCACATAATGGCACTCATCGAACAGGATACGGAAAGAAGTTCACGGATGTTGCCTGTCATTCTCTGATGGCAGATATGGTTGACAGTGCTACCCGGAGCCGAATGATGTCGGGAATTCGGGGAAAGAATACAATGCCGGAGCTTATGATAAGGAAAGCACTGCATGGAGCAGGCTACCGTTTCCAGATTCACAGGAAGGATTTACCCGGCAAACCTGATCTTGTTCTTCCAAAGTATCGAGCAGTAATATTTGTACACGGATGCTTCTGGCATGGGCACGACTGCGCGGTTTTCAAATGGCCAAAAACCCGCGAGAAGTTTTGGCGAGAAAAAATTGAAAGAACCCATGTAACCGATACAAACGCAAGGGAGGCACTTCTTGCCAGCGGATGGAGGGTTGGAGTGGTTTGGGAATGTGCCACACGTGGTGCGGGCAAAAACATTGAAGAAGTTGTGCAAAGCTTGTCTATCTGGCTTCACAGCAATGCAAAACTTATCGAGGTACAAGGATGAAACGGGGATACCTGTCAGAATATTTTGAGGGAGTAGCGGCCAAAAGGTTAAGCGCTGTTGAGGTTGATGTCTTGATTTCACATCAGCATGAGTTTAATGGGGTGGAAGGGTTACGGGAGATACTGGGTGAACCTGAAGGCAAAGTATGCTTTGATGCAAAGCTTCTTTACCTCTCAGATGAGGCTGAAGAACCGGTCGTTGAAAACAGTACGTTGACCTGGTATGATGCAAGGCAAAAGGCACGACGTGAACGAAATGTCATGCGTTGGGAGTATCGCCTTTATTTCAGGACGACCAATGTTTCCCTGAAAGCTGCTTTGGGAGACTTGCTGGTTATTGCAAAACTTCGTGATGGAAGTTTGCTGGTTATTGTTGCAGAAAACAAATCAAGCATTTCCCTTCAGATCGAATGGTTATTTGGTTTTACTGACCTTGCACAACCCGGTTTTTCTGTCAAATCCGAACTGGAAGCTGAACAAGACCGTATCGAATTTGCATCACGCTTCATTTTAGAAAGCATCGGTGTTGAAGTAGAGACCACCGCCGAAAGTTACCTTGATGTCATGCTTCAAAAGTTTAATGGCAGGTTTCCTGCTACCAAGGACTTTTCAGCGTATGCGCGTTCTACACTTAAAGAGATTAACCCAAGAGATGAGGCAGACCTTGTCTTGATGACGTGGATGGAGCGCGAGGAGATTCTCTTCCGTACTCTTGAGCGCCACTTGATGACTGATCGCCTTACGCAAGGATTTGCTGGCCAAGTGAACGAAGGTGTTGATGTGGATGGTTTCCTGTCGTATTCCCTTTCCGTACAGAATCGTCGCAAAAGCCGGGTCGGCCATGCGCTGGAAAATCATCTCGAACTTATATTTGTTGAGAACGGACTGAGATATACACGAACTGCGGTCACAGAAAACAAGGCCAAGCCCGATTTTCTGTTTCCAGGAATTGCTGAATACTGCAATACTGCGTTTGATCCGCTAAAACTGATAATGCTTGGTGTAAAATCAACCTGTAAAGATAGGTGGCGTCAAGTTCTTGCCGAGGCTGACAGGATCGAAAACAAACATTTGCTGACACTGGAGCCTGCCATTTCCACACACCAAACC
Source organism: uncultured Chlorobiaceae bacterium (assembly GCA_903838025.1). GTDB lineage: Bacteria > Bacteroidota > Chlorobiia > Chlorobiales > Chlorobiaceae > Chlorobium. The sequence continues at coordinate 8,369 of CAILXB010000114.1, read as the reverse complement.
AATGAAATGACTGCAAAACGGCTGCAACTGGTTGTTCCTCGGAGTTTACATCGCACCTATACGCCTTTACAGCAAAAACATTTAATGGATGTGAGTGCTTTTACCGAACTGGTTCGTTCACGTCAAAACCCCTAATCTTGTGAAGAGGGCTGTGAACATTTTCGTTGATGAACAGAATGGCTAAAATTCTGATTCACATATGTCTTTCAAAGCTTACCTCAGCAGCCTTGGTTTCCCTTTATCTTTTGGGAACTTGACGTACACCGGGTACTGATCGGGCGCAAAAACTTTTTCGAAAAGCACCAAGAGCTGCATAAGGCAGGGTAACAACCCTTCAGCGCAACTATTTTTCCATCCCGGAAGAACTGACAGCCTCAAAGCAGCAACCGTCATTTTGAGGTGATCACCTCAATGTCACTACACCGATAATGAAACTCTTTGCCTCTGTACAAGGGTGCTATATTGCCATTTTCTTCAGCTTGGGCATCGAAGGTCTCCGCAAGGCTCGTAAACAGAACAGAGACAAAAAAACCTCTACTCCCAGGAGTATAGCGGTCACATAATTCCTGAAACTTGGGGAGAGTATCTGGCTTGTCGGCTTTTTTTTCAGGGTAACGTACTGCTCGAACAACAAACCAAAAAGAGCCGTCGGGCCCATCACACCAGAGAGAGGGTTCAACATCAGGATTGGTTTGTGAAGAAACCAGCTCATCGGAATTTTTTTCTATTTCCTCTTTTATTATCTGTACGGCACAACTATGCAGTTCCCAGTCGGTCAATTCAATAAGCTCATCAGTTATCAGGTCAGGGGGAGTAACAGGCTTCCGTGTTCGGGCATCGAGGAGTCCCCAGCCACCAGTTGCAGGAGCCCACTCTCCTGAACTCTTGCGCATGGGCATAACACAAGCGTACCCCTTGCAACCATTAGCTATATAGAAAAGCCCTTCGGGATTACCGGGAGTTTCAAGTTGTTGGTCAACATCCTCCAGTTGAATGAAAAACAGTTGATTGCCCATAACGATGGACATGTGCTCCAAAAACGGAGGATCCAGGTTTACCTTTTGCCAGCCAAGCGGCTTGTCTACCTGATCTTGAAGATGCGATCTTGCCGCATGCCAGCACTTTGCAAAATCTTCACTTACTTCGGCCATAAAGGTATTGTTCATATCAGTCTCTGTAAAGGATTATTAAATCAAGCTCGAATAATCGATACTGTTTAAAAAAAAATAGTACTGGCTGGAGGAAAAAGACTGTATGCTCATTCCGCTCTTTGCGTTTCAGCACATCACATCAGTAAATATTAAGTCGATTTTTTTTCCCAATTATTTCTTGCATAACCCCCATAAGTTCATCAAAAATCATGACTCCTTCTTTCGGAATTACTTTAAATACTTTAACTCTATAGCCGCTCCAATAATACCGTATACCTGTATAATACAGCTCAAAATTTTTATGTTGATAGAAATGATCTAAGTTGATATCATCATAATTTATTTCAAAAAATTGTCTATCTCCACAAAAATCCTTATAGTCAATAAAGTGTTCAAAAGTAATTCGATCATGAGTTTTTTTGCAATATTCTATTGCATTGTCAACATAGAGATATTTAACTCCAAGCTCTCCGAGCAATGAATAAAATACGGTAATGCTTTTCTTGTTTCCGCCCAATCCGCATCCTTCCCTGACTTTGACAAAGTGGCTTATCTTTATATCATTTTTAAGAAAAACTTGTTCAAGAAGATTGTAGTTTTCAAACAGGAAATAAAACAACCCAACATTGATCTCTCCAAGAACCACAGATTCAACCTTCAGCTTCAGAAAATAAATTGTTGGCTTCACAGGCGCTTCATCTATAAATGCTGCATTTTTTGGATCAATTTTATAGATAAAATCAATTTCAGGGCGTATTGAGACTGAATGTTTTTCAAGAAGACGTACTACTGTTTTTTGGTCATCAAACAAAACATCATTTTTCAGTCTTATATGTTTTTTAAAATAGTCGCTGTGACAAAATATATTTGGAGCTTCCATATCATAAAGTGGTGGTTCAAAAAGTAATTGCCTTGGCGCAGAAGTTTCAACAATATCTCGATAGTCGCTCGCTGAACTTGGATACCAAAGAATTCTCTCTTCATCAATACCATCAAAAAAAGCATTAAGAGCCGTTTGAGCCTTTGGTGTGTTGCCGATCAGGATTTCTTGCAGTTTCATTATTTTGACAGGTTGTATGATTAAAAGCTTCTTGTTTTCACCCCCCGCAGATTCTCGCCTCGCCGCCCCGGCACAATGCACTCCTGCTCAGCTTCATGGGATGATAATAACAGGTAACCTGGGACAAAAGCCGTCCAACACACCCAAATATTTCTCATGAATAAAAATATCTGCACTTTTTTCTGTGCCTCAGACGGTTATTGTCCTACATCGGTGCGTATACTGTATACCTGAAGCAGAAAACAGGACAACATGAAACAAAAAAAAGGAGATCCCCATGCGTATAGCAGACTTTATCGAGGAGTTTATCGTCGCCGAAAAATGGGATAACGACGTTCTCATCCGTAACGAAGAGGATAACACAAGCGCTCTTACAACATCCTATGGAATCAAAAACCAGAAATTCAGGCTCTTTATCGAAAGTGATGAAGATAACGAAATGGTCTTCATCTACCTCTACACACCATTCAGTGTTGTTGAGGGCAAGTCAGTCGATGCCGCTCTCCTCTTTAACTATATCAACGTCCGCTTTATCTTCCCCGGCAAACTGACGCTCATGGATAGCGGCGATATACGGTATGTTCAAATTATTGATCTTGAAAATGTTGTTGCCCCTGTAGCCCTCATCAAGAACATGATTTCCGGTGCCGCCAACTGTTTCAGTTACAACATCGAGCAAATTGCTGCCGTGGCCCTGACCCAGAAAACCTACGAAGCCATCAGGGAAGAGTATGATAAAAAAGATGCGGCAAACGAGCTTCTGGAAAAGAGAAAAAAAGAAGAAAAGAGCGATATCGCAACAGCAGAAGGCGAAGAATAGAGTACAAAAATCATAGCTTACAATCATTAATTAGACAGGGTCACTTCAATGTCTTTATCGTCAACAACCCGACAACGACCATTTCCCAATAGTTACTGGGTCACCGATGCCCTCCTTGCTGGCGAATATCCGGGTGCTCCTGATCCGGCATTGGCCGAGGCAAAGGTGATCAAACTCCTGTCGTGCGGCATCTCCTCTGTGATTGATCTCACTGAACCCTGGGATGGACCTGGAGATGGATTGCAGCCCTATCATCCCTTTCTTCCCGATCACACGACAACTGGTAAACCAATTACCTACTGCCGCCGTCCCATTCCTGACGTTAGCGTCCCGCGCTCACGCCAGGATATGATCACCATTCTTGATAGCATTGACCACGCTACCGCGAACGGTCACGTCGTGTACGTCCATTGCTGGGGTGGTATTGGTCGGACAGGAACAGTGATTGGCTGTTATCTTGTGCGTCATGGGATGACAGGCGAGGAGGCATTGGCTAACGTTCACCAATTGTGGCACACCACCGAAAAATCACTCAGCCGTCCATTCTCGCCCGAAACTTCAGCCCAACAGCATTGGGTGCGGACGTGGCATGAAAACAAAAAATAAACCCTGACAACCCATGAATCACCTTGATCCCGCAATTATCGACCGTGCAGAGGGCTGCATGGTTGGGCAACTCTCCGGCGATGCACTTGGCAGTCTGGTAGAGTTTGAGTATCCTGAAGAAATTCTTGAGAAATATCCTGCTGGCATCCGTACTATGGCAGATGGTGGTACTTTCGATACCATCGCTGGTCAGCCTACCGATGACTCCGAAATGGCTCTGCTTCTCGCCCGCTCGCTCGTGAAAAACGGGGTGTACGATGCCGGTTTAATGCGCACAGAGTATCGCTGGTGGGTTGACTCCAAACCTTTTGATATGGGTAACACCATCTACCTGGCTTATTGCGGCAGACGAAGTACCACAAGTCAGGCGAATGGTGCGATGATGCGTATAAGCCCTCTCGGTATTTTCGGCGCAAAGCATGACCTGCAAGAGGTTGCCAAAAGAGCAAAAGAGGATGCGGCACTCACCCACCCTCATCCCGTCTGCCTTCAGGCCAACGCACTCTATACCATGGCCATTGCCCACGCTATCCGCACGGGTTCGGGGCCGGAAGAGCTTTATGCCTCGATACTCCTCTGGATGAAGAGCATGGAGATTGAGCCGTCGCTTGTGACAGTTGTTCATGCTGCAGCCACAGTTCCGCCTGACGACTATCTTACCCGGCAAGGCTGGGTACTCGTTGCCTTCCAGAATGCGCTCTATCAACTGCTCCATGCTCAGAATGTTGAGGAGGGCGTCGTCGATACCATTATGCAGGGTGGCGACACCGATACCAATGCGGCCATTGCGGGCGCACTGCTCGGAGCTGTTCACGGGCGCAGCGCTGTGCCGGCGGCATGGGTAACCACGCTCCAGAATTGCCGTCCCGAAAAAAGCAACCCCGGGGTGCGCCATCCGCGACCGGAATGCCTTTGGCCGACGGATGCACTGGAGCTTGCCAGACAACTGTTGTGAACTAAAAAATATATGCACTTTTTTCCGCACCTCAGACGGTTATTTCCCCGGCACTCATCGCCGGAATCCCGCAGTCAGGAGAAAAAGAGGACTTTCACCCGATTAACGGCCACTTCACCGCTCCGACCTATAACGTCGAAACTACCCTTGGTGGTAAAAACTTTACGATGGCGTACGGAACGCTCCCTGGTCTACTCGGTATGTCTACCGATATGGCCATGAGTATGAGTGGTTCCTCCGCCGTCATAGGCACTCAACTTCTTGAGTACTTTGACTGCACACTCCTCCGACGATGCTCCCAAAAGCCTGGTAGAGCTCACGCATGAGCAAAAAAGCTCACGGAACAATTCTTGTCATTCATCATAACTCTCAATATATTCAACGAAAAGGGATGGTGCTGTTTGAGAAAAATATACCTTGACGTCTGTACCTTGTGTCGACCTTACGATGACCAGACATACACTCGGATCCGTATGGAGACCTCAGCAGTTCAATTAATTTTATCTGCTGTTGAGAGAGGCCTCTATCAATTGGTTTGGCCACCCGTACATATCAAAGAGATCGAAGCGACAACTGATGAGATAGAGCGGGCTGAGTTGATCTACTTGATAGGAAAAAATCGGAACAGTCCCATGATCAACAAGCAAGCCACAAGGAATCGGGCAGAATATTTTATGACACTTGGTCTTGGCGTAGCAGATGCGGCTCATCTGGCCTATTCTGAGTCATTTCAAGCAGAACTGATTACTTGTGATGATAAATTTGCAAAAAAAAGCAAAACCATTAACACTGCTATCTGGGTTGGTAATCCTGCAGCATTTTGCGAAAAAGAGGAGTTATTATGAGCATGACAAAATTAATGCCTGACAAAGAGCTTATCAAAAAGGTTACTGAACTCCTTTTTGAGGAACTTGGCTATACGAACGCCATCAGATTTTTGTCTCTGCCAAAAGAGGAAAAATTGGAGAGCGTCAAACGCCACCGCAACTGGCAGGACTCTCTCGACAAAGAAAAATTCTATGACGACGTTTTTCCTTCTGCTTAAATTCCGGATCTGTTAGGATGGAAAACTCTTTGTACTAACTTTCTTGTTTCGTTTCTGTCATCCACAAAAAGCGGGTTAGCGAGGCGAGGCAAGGTGTGTTTTTATTGCGACCGACTGCATCTCCGAAGGGCAAAACCTTCAGGATTGTGACTGGCTCATCAACTACGATATTCACTGGAACCCCGTGCGCATCATCCAGCGCTTTGGCCGGATAGACCGCATTGGTTCGCCAAACAATTGCATTCAGCTTGTCATTCTGCCGGAGGCAACCGTATGAAGAGTCAAGCGCTGATCGCAGCATTTGACCTGCCCGATAGCAGCCTGGTGAACCAGCGGGTACCCAAAAAGCTGCTGCTTGAAAACGGTGCGCCCACTGCCGCCGACAAACGCTCCATCAATGAGGGGATTGACGAGCTGATCTGGATTGCAGCGCTCAAGCCGGTCACTGTCGGGGTTCCCGAGTTCCGGGATGAAAGCCATGAATATCTGGAAATTGCCGTTTTGCTGCTTACCTTGTGTGACGGAGCCAAAACAACGCGACTGGTGGAACTGGTGCATCGAGCTATCCCTTATCCTGTTCTGCTTTTTATCGAACAGGGTATACGGTTATCGCTCTCTGTTGCTCACAAGCGGTGGTCTCAGAGCGAGGCTGGCAAAACAGTGCTTGAGGGCGATATTGTCTCCGTTGCGTAGTCGTGTGAAGTTGATGCGGATATTCTGGCCGATTTCCGTAACTCGCTGGCGCTCGGTCGTCAACCCCGCACCAACCTCCATGATCTCTATCAGGGTTGGCTTGACTCAATGGTGGCCCTGAATGCTGCAAGAGTTACGGGGAATTTTACCCTTGCAGAAAACGCCGAATATGCTGCTGCCCGCCGTGATGCCTTGCGGGAGTGCGGTGTGTTGCAGGAAGAGATCGGTCGTCTGCGCACTCTGGCGGTAAAAGAGAGGCAGATACCCCGGCAGGTGGAGCTGAACCTGGAGCTTAAGCGGATTGAAGCAGAACTGGCAACAACAAAACTGAAATTATGACTGAACACATAGAGGCGACCATCAAGCCGTTAACCGCAGATAATCCCGAGGCCCAATCCGCAGATATTCTGGCAGGCAATATTGAGCAGTTGAAAACGATTTTCCCTGAAGCGTTTACGGAAGGGAAGATTGATTTTGAGGTGCTCCGCCAACTGCTCGGCGGCACGGTAGAAGAGCAGGAGGAGAAGTACGGCCTTAACTGGCACGGCAAACGTAAAGCCCGGCAGCTTGCACTTACCCCATCCACCAGCACCCTGCGCCCCTGCCCGGAGGAGAGTGTGGATTGGGACACCACAAAAAATCTGATGATTGAGGGGGATAACCTTGAAGTGCTCAAGCTTTTGCAGAAGAGCTACTCCGGCAAAGTGAAGCTCATCTATATTGACCCGCCCGACAACTTCCAGGACAACATCAAAAACTACCTCGAACTCACCGGCCAGGTTGAGGGTGGCCGGAAGATCAGCAGCAACACTGAAGCAAGCGGACGGTTTCATACCGACTGGCTGAACATGATGTATCCGAGGTTGAAGCTTGCGAGGAATCTGCTGCGGGAGGATGGTGTGATTTTTATCAGCATTGATGAAAAAGAGTATTCGGCTTTGCACCTTATGTGCTGTGATATTTTTGGTGAAGAGAATATTGTTGGTACCGTCGTGTGGAAGAACGCAACGGACAACAACCCCACCAATGTGGCGATCGAGCATGAGTATTTATTTGTCGTAGCAAAGAAGAAGGATTCAATTGATACTGAATGGAAATCTTCAATTTCAGACATCAAGGATGTTCTTGTTCAAATCGGCGATGAGCTTACAGCGAAACTAAAAAAGCAAGACCTACGAAACGCATATAACGAATGGTTTTGGAAGCATAAGATAGAGCTCTGGCCACTTGACCGATACAAGTACATTGATGAGGGTGGCGTATATACCGGAAGTCAAAGCGTCCATAACCCAGGCAGAGAGGGCTACAGGTATGATGTACCCCATCCGGTAACGAAACTTCCCTGTAAACAGCCATTGATGGGTTATAGATTTCCACCGCAAACAATGGCTGAATTGATTGCAGCAGATAGAATACTTTTCGGAGATGATGAATCGAAAATTATTGAATTGAAAGTGTATGTGTCTGAATTCAAGGAGAAGCTATCCAGCTTGTTGGAATTGGATGGTAGGTTAGGAGCGTATGACTTAAAAGAAGATTTTCCTACAGAGGGAAAGGTTTTTACCAACCCAAAACCAGTTCGCCTGTATGAAGCATTTTTGCCGTTTCTTCTCAAGGATAACGGCGATCTAATCGTTGATTTCTTTGCTGGCTCTGGTGCAACCGCTAAAGCTGTTTGGAAGTTAAACTCAAAAGATTCAATTCTTCGGAAATTCTGCCTCGTTCAGCTTCCGGAGCCTTTGAATGCGAGCGATAAAGATCAAAAGGCAGCTATTCAACTCTGCGATGGACTTAGTGTTTCTCGTAATATTTCAGAAATAACAAAGGAACGCCTGCGCCGTGCAGCCCGGAAAATCAAGGATGAGAACCCACTCTTCCCCGGTGACCTTGGCTTCCGCGTCTTCAAGCTCGATTCAAGCAACATCAATACCTGGGACCCGGATCGCACCGATATCGAAACAACACTCTTTAACTCCATTGAACATCTGAAGAGTGATCGCAGCGAGGCTGACATTCTCTATGAGTTGCTCCTCAAACTT
>CAILXB010000113.1 GCA_903838025.1 uncultured Chlorobiaceae bacterium | reverse complement strand
GTTCACTGGTTTGGGGCCTTGCCGGACAGCTTGTCCAGCCCCTTTTCAACAAGGGGATTGGTGCTGAAAGGGATGCGGCCAAAGCAGGATTTGATGCAGCCGCAGCAAACTATCGCCAAAGTGTACTCAATGCTTTACGCGACGTTGCCGATGTTCTCTCTGCCCTCGACCATGACCGTCAACTCCTCTCCTCCTGCGCGGGGGCAGATTCAGTCGCGCAGGAGCAGTTGCAGATTACCGGAAGCCGCTATACACTGGGTGCAGCATCTTATCTGGAGCTTGTACAGGCGCAGGCCGATGCGGAGCAGTTCCGCCTTGAGCTGATAGCCGCTCAAGCTCGCCGTTTGTCGGATACCGTTGCTTTTTATCAGTCCATGGGCGGAGGAGGCGGAAAATAAAACAACTACCTAAACGCTTTTCAGTGCTGTTGTCCAGCTTTCCATTGCCGCATTTGCTAAAGGATTCGGGGCTTCGAGAAAACTGATGACAAAGGAGTCTTGACGTTCCGCGATTCCGATTGAACGGGGACGGAGTGCAAGCACCATGGGATTTTTAATTTCTTTGCCAAAGCAGAAGATGATGTTTTTCGCATCTCTGATTTCCGGACTGATAAAACTGTCGGGCAAACTGGACGTATGGCTATAGTGATCAAAGATTCCGATAAATATGACAGCAGGATTACCCTCAATCATGGTTTTAAAATGAGTCAGAATGTCATCGACACCTTTGCACGTTGTTTCGTTTTTATTGATTTCAAGGGTGTAGATCGGGTATCTTTCCTGGAAAATCGTCTGTTTCATAATTATATATTCTGTTTACTGTTATGCAGCCATTCATCCCGGGATAGCTGCTGTTTTTTAATGGCATCCGTGACCTTGACAGGCATGCAGGGTAGTGGCTTTGGTCAAGGTTTCATTGCTGAATCGTAGTAAAGCCTCTTCCAGAGTCTGTGATTGTTCTGCCATATAGACATCAATGCCCATCCTCTGCAATTTTGCAATGGCTCCTGCCCCGATTCCGTTACACAGTACCACGTTGATTCCGAGCTGTGAAAAGAAATCGGCAGGGGTGCACTGACCGTGGTCATGATGCATCGAAGCGTTAGGCATAAATTCAACTGAATTTGCTTCCGTATCGGCAACAGCAAAAAACGGAGCACTTCCGAAATGCTCGCTCACTTTTGAGTGCATACCGGCTTGTTCATGTAAAGGGACAATTATTTTCATTGTGATTTCTCCATTTTTTGTTTTGTGAACGTTTTCAACGTTTCTGATAGCCCTTGATACGTTGTGACTAAAAAGTAAAGAGCTTTATACCATCGGCTCTCATTTTTTGAGCAATCACCGGAGGTTTTGCGACACTGACACCAGTGATCAATTGAGATTCACTCACGTTGATATTGGGCAGAAAAAGCGGGCAGACTTCAACCGGCACACCACGGGCGATCAAACCAGCAAGAAGCATCTGCGGCGATTTGTTTATCGGTTTGAATATTGTTTGCTTGCTGTTTTTTAATGCAAGTTGTCCAGCCTTATCGCACAGCAGAATTTGCAGGGATTTACCCTGTTCAAGCGTTTGTGTTGCAAGAACGAGGGCCATCATCTGAGTCATCGGTTCTGCGTCAGTAAGGATGATAAAAAGCCCTTTTGTGTTATCAATGCTTGCTGCAGGTTGAGCAGCAGGTGTTAGCCGCTCCGCTGCCTTTGTCTGTATCGGTGTAAACAACGCAAGTAGCAAAGCAATTCTTGAAGCATTTTTGCTGAAAAGTGACATGTCAAGGTTTTTGTGAAGGTTGTAATGATAATGTCGATGCGGCTTATGATCAGATCTACGCGCCTCTCTATTATAAGCATATGCTCATATTAAACCAAATTTATTTAAAGCAAATAATTTTATGGAAGTGTTTACAGTCATCATGTTTCATCTATGGCGGGCATTTTTTTCGGTATTGCTGATACTGATGTGTACTGTAAAACTGCTATTCATAAGCGCTCAGCGAAAAGTCCTTCCGTGATCATTTTCGAAACAGCTCAATATTTGGCGAACTTTTTTTTTAATGGATTGAGTATTGCTGTCAGATTTACCTGTGGATCTGTTTTCTGCTTGATCTCTTTGCTACGGTATTAATTCTTGCGGGTCGCTTATTGATCTTATTTCTTCTCTATAAAATGGTTAACAATTGCAAGTAATAGGTGTGTCTCAGATGTTTTCTTGTGATGATTCTTTTTTTGGATATATAACGATTGTTATGAATTTCAGAAGAAATAATGATATTTTTTTTCTGATAAAAAAAAGAATAGTTTATTTAAAATGTTTTATTATAGTGAATTAAGTGTTTTTCGCTGTAAAATAATTTTGACATACTGGTATTATCCGTATTTTATTAAATTGCATTTTATCTCTCTTAAAAAAAGATTATAACCAAGAAAAAAAATCCATTGCGTATCATTTTTTGATGCGAAAAATACGATAAATCTTTCTCAAGAGTGATCTTTCTGCTTCAGAATTAGTACATGCGGTCAGTTTCCATAAGGGCACACTTTGTGGATATACCCTTATGAGTGGTGGTCTACATCAGAGCAATCTATCATAACCCGTTCAGTAAAGGAGAATAGCACATGAGCCATGGCCAGAATTTCAGTCGCCGGGACTTCATAAAAATATCGTCGATTTTCCTCGCAGGATCCAGCGTACTTTCCTATGGCGCCATGCAGGCGTTTTCCAGTCACCAGTCGACAATTTCAGGCGAATTTGGAGAAAAAGTCATCTACTCTATCTGCGAACACTGTTTCTGGCGGTGTGGAATTGCCGCTCATGTACGTGATGGCAAGGTATACAAGATCACTGGTTCGGAACATCACCCTCTCAGTCAGGGAAAACTCTGTCCGAGAGGTACTGGAGGAATAGGTCAGTTATACGATCCCGACCGCCTTGCTCATCCTCTGATTCGTGAAATAAAAGGAGGAAAACAGTACTACAGAAAAGCCACCTGGAATGAAGCCGTCGGAGTGGTTGCAGAAAAGCTTTACAAAACAAGTCAGGTCTATGGTCCAAGTTCAATAGCCATGCTTCACCATGGCTTTGGTGTCTCGTTCTTTAAAAAAATGCTTTCGGAAATCGGGGTCAATAAAATCGCAAAACCGTCCTATGACCTTTGCTGCGGCCCAGCTCGTCAAGCTTCAGTGCTTACTTATGGCTATCCGAGCGATACACCCGAAGGGTTCGATATGAAGAACAGTAAATACATGATTTTTTTCGGTACCCATTTCGGAGAGAACATGCATAACACTGCCGTACAGGAGATTTCAGAAGGAATTCGGCGCGGAGCAAAAATTGTTGTGTTCGATCCTCGTTTTTCAACGCTTGCTGGAAAGGCCGATCACTGGCTGCCAATCAAACCGGCAACGGATATCGCCATGATACAGGGCCTTATGCATGTGCTTATCAGTGAAGAGATTTACGATAAAGCGTTTGTCGAAGCGCATACAGTTGGTTTTGGCGAGCTTTGGGAATCAGTAAGAGAGATGACCCCGGAAAAAGTTTCAGCAATCACTGACATCTCAGCCGATGCCATTCGCACAGTAGCAAGAGAGTTCGCATTCCATGCTCCGGCAGCTTTTGTGCACAGCGGACGACGAACAAACTGGTATGGAGATGCCCTGCAACGACTTCGCGCCATCCTTATTCTTAATGCTCTGGTGGGTAACTTCAAAATGCCTGGTGGTGTCGTTGCATTTAAAAAGTTTCCGCTTGTTCAACCTCCGGCAGCTCACGAACATCTGGCCTACGAAAAAGAGGTCTACAGTAAATACCCGTTCTTCCCGAATGACGAACCGTCAAATACCATCGCTTCGCACGAAATTGTACAACAGGCAATAACCGGAGAGGTCAAGGCACTCGTGATTTACGGCGTTAATCTGCCAGAAACCATGACACTTGGAAGAAAAACCGCCATAGAGGCACTTGAAAAAGTCGACTTCATGGTTGCCATTGATGTGCTTCCGGCCGAGGTTACAGGTTACGCAGATGTTGTGCTTCCTGAATGTACCTATCTTGAGCGGTACGATGATCTTGATAACGGACGTGCGTTTCGCACCCCTTTTGTGGCGCTCCGCCAGCCTGTCGTTCCTCCAATGTATGATTCAAAGCCAGGCAATCAGATCGCAAAAATGATCACCGACAAATGGGGACTGCACGGCGTCTTTGCTCCAACGGTTGAAGCTGGACTAAATAAGAAGCTCGGACTTATCGGCAGCTCGCTCGAAGAGATAAAGAAAAAAGGGGTTCTCGTGATGCCCGAAACAGACCTGTACCGCAAGCCAGGCGAGCCACTCAACCTGAATACTCCAAGCGGAAAAATCGAACTTGCCTCAGAGCAGCTCAAGAAGGGAGGATTCAGCGCTGTTCCAATTTATACAGCCCATCCTGAGCCACCATCAGGCTTTTACCGTATGCTTACCGGTCGTAAACCGATGCTTACTTTCGGGCGAACGGCCAATAATCGTTTTCTTGGAGATCTTGCAACGGCTAAAGAAAACGAAGTATGGGTCAACCAGGGGATAGCCAGTAAACACAACATTACCAATGGGGAGTATGTTCATCTCAAAAACCAGGATGGTGTTATTTCTGAATTTCCGATAAAAGTCAAGGTTACCGAGCGAATACGACCTGATGCCGTCTACATGGTTCATGGGTTCGGGCATACCTCAGCCAAGCTCACCTGGGCCTACAAGCGGGGAGCATCTCACAATCAGCTTATAACAAGAACAGAAATCGATCCTGCCATGGGCGCTGTTGGCTTTCAGAATAATTTTGTGACATTCATCAAGGAGGCTAACGCATGAGTAACAAAAAAAATTATGGAATGGTTATTGACACCCGGGTTTGCGTCGGTTGTTCAGCCTGTGTCTATGCGTGTAAATCAGAGAACGGCATTCCTGAAGGTTATTGCCGAGACTGGGTAGTCCAGGAAACCAAAGGGATATTTCCAAAACTCACCATGGAGAACCGTTCAGAGCGTTGCCAGCATTGTGACAACGCTCCCTGTGTAACCTACTGCCCAACCAGAGCATCGCACTATGCTGAAGACGGCACCGTGCAGATCAACCGGTCACGTTGTACGGGATGCAAAGCCTGCATGGCAGCGTGCCCCTATGACGCCCGATATGTCCATCCGGAAGGCTTTGTCGACAAATGTTCACTCTGTCAGCACCGCACTGAAAAAGGAATGAAAACCGCGTGTGTATCAATTTGTCCAACTGGCAGCCTGAATCTGGTCGATTTCAACGACCCAAAACAGGAGGCTCAACAACTTATGAACGGTAAACTTGTCTACCGACAGAAAGAACATGCCGGTACCGAACCAAGCCTCTACTGGATTTCTGCAAGCAATAAACCCGGAGCATAACCATGATGGCAACTGCAGTCAGCGAATTGATATCAACAAAAATCAACCCGAATGTGCTACCCCATCTCCACATATGGGAGTGGCACATTCCTCTCTATCTTTTTTTGGGTGGTCTGGCAGGAGGACTTCTTGTGATCACCTCCATCATGATTGTTATGAAAAGACAGTTTAGCATCGGTCCTCAGGACGTAGGTAACGGATGCCCTTGCCTTGCCTTGCGAATAGGTTCAGTTCTGTCGCCGACGCTCCTCGGCATTGGTATGCTCTTTCTCTTTCTCGACCTTGCCCATCCTCTCTATGTCTGGGCATTCTATACCACCATTCAGCCGACCTCGCCCATGTCTGCAGGCAGTTGGATTCTGATCGCGTTCTTTCCGCTCGCGATTTTGCAGGCGATGCTGGTCAACCGAGGCCAACTGCGCAAAATAAAGATAAAACCTATTAGCAAGGTTATTGACTGGACTGAAAAACATATGACTATAGTAGCTCTTACTAACGCCCATATCGGCGTTGGAATTGGTATCTATACAGGAATACTCCTATCATTTTTTTCTGCCCGACCGCTCTGGTCAAGCTCTATCCTTGGAATGCTCTTTCTTGTCTCCGGAATATCAAGTGCAGCGGCACTCATGTTGCTTTTTGCCCCTAAAAAGGAAAAACCGGTTTACAGCATGATTGATGCAAACGCGCTATGGATTGAGCTGATGACGGTTGGTCTCTTTGTTCTCGGAGGCCTTACTGGTTCGGCGAACAGTCACGGTGCCATGATGCACCTTATTACCGGAGATACCAATCTTCTTGGAATTTCTTACATGTTCTGGTTCTGGGGAATTTTTGTTATTGCCGGTCTTTTTGTACCTCTGATCGTCGAGTTCCTTGAAGCAGCAGGTGTCCACATCAAGTTTCCCAATCTTGCCCCCGTCATGGTGCTTTGTGGTGGTTTAATTCTTAGATTTCTTATCGTCTTTGCTGGTCAAAGCTACCATACGTTCATGTAATTCTTCTTGCTGACATCCCATGATCTCTTTATGACGCATTAAGAAGTATGGATGGGTGTTTTAGCCATTTTATTCCGCATTACCGACTTCAATAGGAGCTGTCAGCCTCCGTGAAGTCGGTTGAGTTGTCTTCAAAATCCACCATTACATCCGAACACTGGCTATCGCATTTGGTTTAATTTCGGCAGATTTTGCCGCATTCAGATGCGATGAGCTACACGGAAATCGGGTTTCCAAACAAGCGATCGGTAAACTTTACGTACCATGCTGCGGCCTGTACTTGCACGATATAGGCCAATGCAATCAACAGGGCAGCATCTGCGCCCTTTTCGCCGAACACACCCAAAGCGATTGCAAGTGCAATAGAGAGATTCCGCATGACCGTGCCATAGACAAGGGCAATGGCATCGCTTCGTTTGAACAGTGCCTTGCCAATGAGCGTGCTGATAGCAAAATTGATCGCATATATCAACATCAGTGGCAGGAGTAGATTCGGGAGTAACTCGGGTTGTGCAAAAATAGTTTTTGCTTTGAGAGCTATGGATACAAAAACAATCCCCAGTACGCCCAAAGTTGAAAACGGAGGAAATTTTGGTTTGAGTTGCTGACTGAACTCCTTCTCGCCATAGGTAGTGACCAACCAGCGCTGGGTAAGCGAGCCGAGCACCAACGGCAGAAAAACAATTAAACCTATTTGCTGGAATACCTGCAATAGCGGTATTTCGACCACTGCACCCAGAAAAATCTTGAGATAGACCGGGGCCAGTAGAGAGCCTGCTATTAAACCGACCACCGTCATCTTGACGGCAGCAGGCACATTGCCCTTTGCAAAACCTGTCCAAGAGATGGTCATGCCCGAGGTGGGCAGCAATGAGGTGAGCAGTAATGCAAGCCGAATCATGGGCTGATTTGCAAAAAATAACAATCCCATGCCATAGCCGATAGCAGGCATCAGCAAAAAGTTGATGGCTAACGTGATACCCTGCAGTTTACTTCCGCCTGGTTTAAAAAGCTCTCGCATATTCATTGTGACCATCATAGGATAGACCATGAGAAATGTAAGAGGAAGGATGCTCCATTTCAGGAAAGCCGGTTTGGCTACTATACCGAACAACAAACCAGCCAGCATGGCAAGAGGAATGCTCAAGATCAAGTTTTTCTGAAGCCAGGAGAGGAATTTCCACATAGTTAGTGAATTTTTTTAAGAATAAAATTGTTATTTGTTGGCATATGCTCATAATATAAAAATTAAAGTTATTTCTCAAGCTTCGAACGGAGGTTTTTTTTCTGGTTTATCGGGGATCTGGTGGATAGGTTGCTGGAGGTAAAAAATAAAAAAAAGAGCTCCATGATTTGTTTTGTTATTGGCATATGCTTATAATTTGTTTTAAGGTTTACAGCAACCGTTATCAGGATATTGATTGTATGAAAAGCGAAATGATTATTACCATAGGGGAAGGGAAGAAGATTGATGCGGAAATCAATGGGTTTAGCATTCATACTGACCAGTCTGTTCATGCCGGGGGTGAAGGTTCTGCGCCTGAGCCCTTCACTCTTTTTCTTGCCTCCATCGGCACCTGTGCAGGAATCTTTGTCTCTTCATTCTGCCAGCGCCGGGGGATAGCTACAGAGGGGATACGCCTCGTGCAGTCCCATTTTTTTAACGAGTCAGGCCATGGCGTCGAGAAAATAGAGTTGGTCATCGAATTGCCGCCGGATTTTCCGGAAAAATACAAGGACGCTGTTATCAGTGCCGCCAATCTCTGTACCGTTAAAAAACATATCCTTAATCCGCCAGAATTTGTTGTTAAAGCGCGATGAAAAAGAGTCGGGTCGGCAGGCCAACACTATGCCGCTGCGTGCAGGATTTACCAAAGATCACCTGTTTCAGGCCGGATGGCATACCGCACAATCAGCTTACAACGGTTCTTTTGACGATTGACGAACTGGAGGCTATCCGGCTTGCGGATAAGGAGGGTTTATACCAGGCTATTGCGGCCCTGCAGATGAATGTCTCCCGTCCTACTTTTGGCCGTATTCTTGATTCTGCTCACAAGAAGGTAGCCGAAGCCATTGTTGATGGCAAGCAGCTTTGCATTCAGGGAGGGGTTATCCGCTCTCTTTGCGACTCTCTTCCAACTGACCGTCCGGATATTTGTATCTGTTCTGAATGTGGTTTTGAGTTTCCGCACATCAAGGGAGAGCCTTGCAGGGAGACACGCTGTTCGCAGTGTGGCGCCTCATTGAAACGCAAGGGTGGCTGCATGACGGAGCTGCAACCCTGATTCTTGTTTATTGTATTAGAATAACATTTTACTTTTTGTCATTATGGTTGAAAAATGGAACAGTGCAGATAAATTCAATCGCGAGGCATCTCAGTGGGATGAAAATCCGCAACGAAGAGCGGTTGCCCTCGGTGTTGCGCAGGCAATCATTGCGGCTGTAAAGCCCGTAAAAACCATGCGTGCTCTGGAGTTCGGGTGCGGTACAGGACTGGTCAGCCTGGAAATTGCGCAGTTTGTGAAAACGCTTTCAGCAATTGATACCTCTACAGAGATGCTTGCTGTGCTTCAGGCGAAAATCAGCAGATCCGGCATAACGAATATCGAAACGAGCTGTACCAATCTTTCTGCATCTACCGAAAGCGCACTCAATGAACAACAGTTTGAGCTGATCTACAGCAGCATGACGCTGCACCATATTGATGATACCGCAGCGTTTTTAAACAACGTCTCAACTCTCCTCTCTCCTGGAGGCATTGTAGCCATCGCGGATCTTGATCTGGAAGATGGCTTGTTTCATGACGATCCGCTTGAACATGTGCATCACGGATTTGACCGCAAAGAGCTTGCCGCCTTGCTGAATAGTGCTGGGTTGCAGGTAACGTCGTTTGAGACTATTTACACGTTTAACAAAACAAACAGGGCTGGCATAACCGCAGCATATCCGGTATTTCTGGTGACTGCCACAAAAAACGAACCAGTGACTCAAGAATGATGTATAGAGGAAATCGGCTCCTGATAACCGGAGTAGTGGTTTTCATGCTACCGGATTTTCAGTCCGATGCGTCAAGGATTAAAAAAAACATACGTAGTAGAACCCTATTTTTTTAACCGTTAAATTTTTTCTCATGAATATCGATCGCATTGTTTTTGCCATTGCCGGCGTTGTAGTGTTTTCAAGTGTTTT
>CAILXB010000112.1 GCA_903838025.1 uncultured Chlorobiaceae bacterium | reverse complement strand
TTCCGATCGTTATCAGGTTCCTCGAATTCTTGTAGTGCTTTTTTTGCCACGAGAAAGAGATTCGTGGCTCAAGATAACCAAAGATCAATTGATCCTGAAACGGTGTGCTTATTGGGTAAGTCTTTTAGGAGCACCCGATTCCACTAATAAAAGTGGGCAAACAGTGTATTTGAAGAGAGCTCAGCTTTTTGATCCAAGCGGACTTGAGGCTTTATTGGTTAGAATTGCTAAACGAGATATTCCAAAATACTGAAGCCATCATGAGTATTTATTCGGATATAACACCAACTGATCTAAGAGACTACATGAAGTTTCGTGGTTGGTTACAAGTAACTGAGGCTCTTGCTGACGGGGAGTTTTTGTTTAACCATCCTGATAGCTCACGGCAAATATATTTTCCGGTTCATCGCGAAGTTCCGGGTTTTGAAGAGGCGCTTCAAGTTGCTTTGGAAAAATTGGCAGATCTTGAGTCGGTTGAGCCTTGGTTACTGGGCAGGCATATTGAAGAGTCGAGGGATGATACGGTATCTTTTCGTGTCATGAGGAATTCAATGTCGGAAAGGTCGATTCCTTTGGTTTTTGCATACTCAATGATTCAAGGTGCTGAAAATTTATTACTGTCAGCAGCTCATACCGTTCTTAAGCCACAGTTTTTTCATCCTCGTTTGAATCGAAATGAAGCAAAAAAGTTCCTTGAGGCATCCCGTTTTCGGCACACTGAACCTGGCAGTTTTGTCCTGAAAATCTCTTGCCCACTGTATGCTCTTGATGATGTATCCGAAAATCAGCTTGAGTTAATAGAGCTTGAAAATAACGCTCCATTTGTCAGAAAGGCAATGGCCTTATTGAATAAATCTATCAGCTCCGTTATTGCCGCAATTGAAGCAGACACCTTGGATGCATTAGTTGAAAATGAGAAGAGATGTTCATCTCCCTCAATTTCTTACAATTTGTGTAATGCCGTTGCAAGCTTTTATTCTGAAGGGCTGGGAAACTCACTTGAAATAAAAAACGAGTGGTCTATCTTGAAACCGGTTAATGACCAATCGCTCAATAAACCGAATTTGATACAGCAAGAGTATTTTCCTCGCTTTGAGGAGGTTGCTCGAGAACTGAAACCTTCAGACGATCCTGTAGTGGACACATTTTATGGAACCGTTGAAGAATTATCAGGCGAAATTGGCTCTAATGGAGAACGATCAGGTGAAGTTTTGCTTCATTTGCTTTTGCCTCAAGGCGAGCAAATAAAGGTACGGGTAAATCTTGATGCTACTCAGTATCAAATAGCTGACATAGCCCACATGGCAGCACACAATGCCTATGTCAAGATCAAAGGGAAATTACTTCAGGGAAAACAGCCTCAGCGCTTAACTGAGGTGACGGAATTTGAGCCTGCAAAAAATTAAGAGCGCGAAAAACAGTAAGCTCTGTTATACATGTTGTTCAAGGATATGAATGAGGTCGATGAAGCCCCCAGCGTCAAAGTCGGTTGGGCTTGGCAATTTCATAAAGCAGAGCTTGACCAGTTGATTGACCGGCAGAAAGGCAATACATAATATTAGGGGGCGCATTGAACGCAGTAGAGATTGAGCAGGCGATAACGATGTTGGCGGAGCAGCCGTTTGATGCTGCAACGTTTCCTTATGCGTTTTTGGAGGCGTTCGGCAACAAGCCTGCAACCCTGAAGCGACTTCAAGCAAACAACAAATCGGATGTTGAAGGTGCCGTTCTTCAATACAGCAACATCCATATAGCCGTATGCCCGGCAGGTGAAGTGCCTGACACGCTTGGCAAACTGAGAGTCAGCGCAGCAACCACCCGGCAGAAGGCTAAATTTATTTTGGCAACCGATGGTGAGGATTTTCAGGCTGAAGATCTGGCAAGCGGTGAACCTGTCGTTTGCAACTTTAAAGATTTCCCTGACCATTTTGGATTCTTCCTGCCATTGGCTGGAATCAGTACGGTTCAACAGGTTCGTGAAAACGCTTTCGACATCAGGGCGACCAGTCGTCTGAACAAGCTTTACATCGAGCTGCTGAAAGACAATCCTGAATGGGGAAGCACAGGGCGTCGCCATGATATGAACCACTTCATGGCACGATTGATCTTCTGTTTTTTTGCGGAAGATACCGACATCTTTACCGCCAAAAGCCTGTTTACCGACACGATTGGTCAAATGAGTGCAAAAGACTCGTCCAACACTCACGAGGTGATTGGTGAGATTTTTCGCACCATGAACACGAAAAATGGAGACCGAGCAGAAGCAAAACTGCCACGATGGGCAAATGCTTTTCCCTATGTGAATGGAGGACTCTTTTCCGGCAGTAACGAGGTGCCCCGCTTCAGTAAAATTGCCCGGTCGTACCTGATGCACGTAGGGAATCTCGACTGGAAAAAGATTAACCCCGACATTTTCGGTTCGATGATTCAGGCCGTAGCCGATGATGAAGAGCGTGGAGCCCTGGGAATGCACTACACCAGTGTGCCAAACATTTTGAAAGTGTTAAACCCGCTGTTCCTTGATGATGTACGGGGGCAACTGAGGGCATCAGGCGACAACGCAAGAATGTTGCTCAACCTGCGCAAGCGTCTATCGAAAATCAGGGTTTTTGACCCTGCCTGTGGTTCAGGCAATTTTCTTGTTATTGCCTACAAGGAGTTGCGGGCCATTGAGGCCGAAATCAATCGGCGGCGAGGTGAGGCAGATCGTCGAAGCGAAATGCTTGATTCACCGATTTTTTGAGCCAGCAAAACTGGATATGGAGATCAAAGATCGTTTTGGCAACCCGGTTGTGCCACGCGAGTGGTTTTTGGTGCCACTTTTTATCATTGATGAAGTTGTTGAAAAGATCAAAGACGGTTCAATTGTAAACTTCTGTTATGATCCGGGTGCAGGGCGATTGGTGGAATGCGCTTTGGGGGATTGAATTGAGTAGGTCAGTGTTGATTTTCTCTTCGATGAAAAGGGTGGCTACAGGTATCATTTGTCCTGTGTTATCGGAAGATAGAAATAATCATAATAAGAATAATATTACTCTCATATTATCTCTTGTTAAGTTTTCAATAACTCCATTCAGATAGAGCGTTATGGCGGAAAATATAATTAATGAATATATCCCGCAGGAATTGGCCGCCGATGGACGGGAGGCTGGGGTTGAGTTGGATGAATTCAAGCCATTTCCTTTTGATTCAGAAAAAATATCTATTTCAGATAAAAGAGTGCCTCTTCAGACACTGATTCGTCGACTTGAACAGGGGACTATTTCTGCTCCAGCCATTCAGCGTGGTGCTGGATTATGGGATGATGATCAACAAAGCCGACTTCTTGAGTCGTTAATGTTAAAAATACCAGTTCCTCTTTTTTATGTTGCTGAGGACGAGGATAGTTCCTGGAAGGTTGTTGACGGGCTTCAGCGTGTTACGGCAATTGACCGATATGTACGACGTAAAGAGTTTACGTTAAGTGGTCTTGAGTTTTTGGGTGAATTGGAAGGGTTTCAATTTGATAAACTGCCTCAAAAATTTCAGAACAGGATATTGGAGACTGAACTTCAATTTGCGATCATTAATCCTTCGACGCCACAAAATGTTCAAAGAAATGTTTTTAAGCGACTTAATACGGGTGGACTTCCACTTACAGCCCAGGAGATAAGACATGCTCTCTATTATGGCCCATCAGCAGATCTTTTGGCTGAACTTGCAAACTCTCTTGCATTTAAAAATGCAACGACTGGCAGTGTTAATGATAGCCGGATGGCGGCGCGTGAGCTTATTCTGAGATTCTTTGCATTTCTTGTTCGAGGGGTTGAGTCTTATCCGAAAAATGAAGATATGGATGATTTTCTCAGTGGGACAATGCAGCTCATTAATTTTATGCCGGAGTTACTGCCAAGAGATGTTCAAAAAGTATTGGGGAATGATGTGAGTAATGTACAGATTCGATATCGAACTCATGATCAATTACGGGAAAAATTTGATACGGCAATGAAGAGGGCTGCTTTGCTTTTTGATATATACGCATTCAGAAAGTCTACACCCGGTCACAATTTATATCGTACACCAATCAACAAGTCTTTGTTTGAAGCATGGGCTGTTCTTTTGTCTGAAATGGCAGATGATGATTTTGCTGCTCTATTGAAAAATAAAAAAAGATTTTACTCCTTGTTGTATGCTGTGACTTATTCTTCCGCTAATGATGATTTGTCAAGATATATTTCACGTGATAGTCATAAAATTCAAGGGGTAAAGAAAAGATATGGGATATTGAGAGGTTTAATTAAAATCTCAATGACAGAAAAAGATCTTAATGATTCCATTGCAATAATAGACAAAACAAAAACACTTGAAGGTGCGTTTCAATTGATTTTAAATAATGAAAATCTGCGGGACGTTATCCGTGAAATGGAGAACAGTCATGATTAATAAAATACACATACAGGGTTTTAAATGTTTTGATGATGAGGAATTTGTTTTGACTCCTCTTACCCTTTTGTCTGGACTTAACAGCTCAGGAAAAAGTACTTTTTTGCAGGCAGTAAGGTTGATGTATGAAAAAAGTGCATTGTCAGCGTTAGGCCCCGTTTCTGAGTTGGTTTCTTCTCTTCATAAAAAAATGTCGATTACATTGACCTCAAGCGGGGGAGATTATCTGTTTGAATATCCGGAATCTAAAAACTATGATTATCCCTTTGTTGAACCAGTCATTGCCGCTTATATTTCTGCTGCCCGTTTAGGCCCCGAGCTGTATCTGCCTGTTTCTCAGGAAGAAGAACGTGGTTTTTCTGTTGGGGAAAAGGGTGAGTTTGTGCTTGACTTTTTAGAACATCATAGCGAGCTTGCTGGATTGCCGGACATTCTTCGGCGGCGTGAGGCAAACAGCTCTTCAGTCAGAAATAATGTTTCAGCCTGGCTTGGGGTAATATCTCCAGGCATTAAAATGGAATGGATGGCAATCCCTAAAGCTGATTTGATCAGAGCGGAATATAGCGGTCATCGTCCGAATAATGTGGGCTTCGGAATATCCTATGCGTTGCCAATCATCGCTAATGTGCTTGTCTATGCGGCGCTTGTGGCTAATGGCGAGCAGGAATCCACACTCTTGATGATAGAGAATCCTGAAGCTCACCTGCATCCGGCGGGTCAGACACAGCTTGGTGAATTTCTTGCGCGTGCGGCTTCCTGTGGAGTGCAAATAGTTGTAGAAACACATTCAGACCATCTTCTTAACGGAATCAGGCTGGCTGTGAAAAATAAAATATTGAAAGCGGTGGATTCTACATTCTATTATTTTAACTATGACTTTGACGAAGAGCGTACATCTGTTCAGCAACCAATAATTGATGATGATGGCTTTTTCGACGAATGGCCAGATGGTTTTTTTGATGAAACTGAAAAAAACCTTGGAAGGATATTATAATCATGATAAATGTATTTTATAATCCCTATACCGACAGGTCAAACGACGTTGATTCCGTAAAAAATTGCCTGCTTTCAACAGCACGAACATTCAGGGAGCTATCAACAAATATTGCATTTATTGCACATGATCCGCAGAAAAGTGAATCAATAAAATGCTATGCCATAGCAGAAGATAAGCAGGGCGTTTGGTATAATGCTGCTTCTTTAATTAAAACGTATTCAGCAAAAAAAGAAAAAGAGATAGTATTATGGTTTTTGCTACAGTTTGACAAGGGTATAAGAATAAAAAATGAGAATCTGTCCATTTGTGAAGACTGGATTCTTTCAGGCATTGATGCGGCTGCTCCAATACTTGAATACGCATTGCGGCAAGATGGTATGGCAGTCACAATCTCTGATGATGAAGATTGGAGGGTAAATTTTTTGTCATTCAAGAACCAGCCCAATGAGTTGCCAAATATTTTTGGGCAGGAAGATTGCTCGCTCTTGGTTGAGTGGATAAAAGAGTGGCTTTTGAGGAATACAACTTTTCAGGAATTTCTTGAAAAAGAATATGGTATTATTTTTTGTGCTGGTTCGTCCAATACCTGCTTTCCGACCCGGTATGAAGCAAAAGGTGTTATAGATTCATTGTCACGGGCAAAAGGAACTGGTTATGCAGTGGATAATAATATTGTTAAAATATTTCACTCGAAATATGGAGATATATTTGAGCTGCGCTCTTATGGTGATGGGGTGAGGCTGTTTTTTGTCTTGAAAGACAGATCTCCTGTCGTGGGTGGTTTTTATCGGAAATCTGGTGCAATGAGTCAGGACAAGGTTGGCAATAATGCTGCAAAACGTTTAAACGATGGTGGTTATCTGTGAATATCTCAGATTGATATCAAATGTCCAAAATAGTTTAAAATTCTGTTATGATTCGGATGCAGGGGATTGTTGGATTGCCCGGCGGCCATGATTGAATCGCCGATCGGTGTGTTTCCAGCAAACTTCATAACCCAATGAGTTGGGAACTCGGCATAATTTCAAAACGGCCGAGTTCAGCGCACCGCGAAACACGGAAACGCCCGGTCGTATTGTAACGCTGGTGCGCTGAAATGTTAGGCAAAGATTTATGCGATTGATGCGGTTCGCTCTTCACTGTTTCCGGCCCTGTAACGGGACAAGGTAGGCACTTCAGCATAGTTGAGAGTAAACCCGTATGTTTCTGCGGCCTTTTCGGCGGCAATGTGAGACTGAACAAAATAGTCATGGATAGATGTACATTCTTCCGACAATCTTGCTTAAGTTTTATCTTTTTCCTGCAAAATCTCTGAGCGGATCATAAGTTATTCTCCTCTTTGAACAGTTCAAGCGGTGTAACAATTTCAGGTGTTGATAAGCCAAGGCGAGCGTTGACAACGCGAATATGCTTCCGTTCGTTGGCGTTCGCAAGGTGGTTGCAATTCCAGGTCAGGAGATATTGAATGTCGAAATAGCTGGCATAGGCAAGATGTAGAGCGTCGCCAACAAGAGACCTTGGCATCACATAGTTGGAAATATAAAACTCGACAACTTGTTCAAGATCGGGAGCCAGCGGCAGTAATGGGATTGCCGAAACCAATCGGATGATTTCATCTTTGCGTGGATAGTTACCATTGTTCAGTTCTTGAAGCACGGCATCCGAAATGTGTAACTCATAATAACCGGACATTTCCGACCACCACTTCTTGGATATCATGCTTGCCTTTGTTCGATTACCATGCAAGCTCCAACTTCTCTGTAAATTTGGGTGGAATGTGAGGGGCTTACGAGATTCGCCAGGATAAAACCAACTAGGGAGTTCCCAATCTGTTACTTTATCTGCATCCTGTGCTGTCAATTGCAGTTCTGATGAGTACAGGGGTAGTTTGCTGACAGCCGCGTTGTAGAGCCCGCATTCAAGCCCGACGGCATTACCCGCTACCTTGCCGCACAGAAAGGGCCCTTCAGAATCTACCCCGCCGGACCGCTCTTTGCAGAGAACAAGTTTGCCCTGTTTGGTATCGAATCTGTCGGCGGTTATCATCCCGCCAAACTCAAGCTCTATGAGGAGTTTCTCGCCAAAACAGAGAATCTCTCCAGCATCAACGTGCTCCGAATGCTCAACGTGGGCTTCATTGTCAGCCCTGCACCACTTGGTCATCCATCGCTTGAACTGGTCAAAACCGGCACACTGCAACTCGCCAGCGGCCCCGTCACAGCTTATGTGTACCGCCTTCAGCAGACCGCACCAAGAGCATGGTTCGCCAGTCGAGTTATCGCGGTGAACAACAACGAAGAGCTGTTAGCCCGGTTGCTTGATGATGAGGCCCCTGCCGGTGTGGCGTATGTTGATGATTCACTTTGGAAAGGAGCCAGCACGTTTGCTCCGGCCACGGTGACATCACTTGATGCAAAAGCGGAGTCGATGGTTGTGAAGGTTGCCGCGCCCGGCGAAGCATTTCTTGTGGTGAGTGAACTTTATTATCCGCTGCGGTGGAAGGTGAAGATTGATGGTCGTTGGGGGAGTAGGCTGGTCGTTATTGATCAAGTCGGGGGAATCGAGGATTCCTCGCGGTTATCACTAAAATCCCGGTAATCCTTTGATATAACCGAACTCATTGCTCAAATACTTTATTTCTCTATCTTGAAATAAAGTGTAAGGAGTGGGGATGTGATAATTTTGAAATTTATTCATAATGACTAGCACAGCACAGCAACAGGTTACAGCTTCGGCTAGCAAGGCTTGGGGATGCGAAAGTGCTTTTAGAATGGAGAAATAATTCTTTAACTCGTCAAGCCAGCCATAATACTGCGCTTATTGGCGAAGACGAACATATACTCTGGATGACAAGTATTTTGGAGAATAAAAATCGGAAGTTGTATGTTGCCGAAATTGATGGCGTTCCTGTTGGGACGGTACGTGTGGATTCAGAAAAATATGGATATGAACTTTCCTGGACTGTATCCCCGATGATGCGTGGTTCGGGTATTGGAAAGGAAATGGTTTCTCAGCTTGCGAAGGGCATATCCGAACCCATACGTGCAGAAATCAAGAGTGGCAATGTTGCTTCAATCCGAATTGCAGAGGAGGCTGGCATGATGTTTGACCGCGAAGAGGAAGGAGTTCTCTACTATCATCGTGACGCAATTCATCAACCCATTATTCCATGAAATGTTAATCGAAATATGAGATGTATAAGGCATGCTTTTGGCTGAAAAAGCCGTGCCAAAAGGAAGCGAAGAAGACGCATTGCATATTGGTATCGCTGCTGCACAAGGTGTTGATTTTCTGTTGACCTGGAATTTCAGGCACATAAACAATGCAGAAACAAAGGCTGCAATTACTCGGCTCATTGAATCTGCCGGGTATGCGGCACCACAATTATGTTCACCTGAAGAGTTGGGAGGAATGTCCGATGATTAATGCTCCAATTGTTGAAGAGGTGCGTCGTTATCGAAAAGAGCATGCAGCCCGGTATGGTAACGATCTGCGTCGAATTGTAGAGGCATTGAAAAAAAGAGAGAGCGAGTCAAATCGTATTTTATTAAATGCAGGGCCTAAACTGCTGATGAAGGAAGTGAGTAAACTGTCTGTTACATCTGAAAAGTGACAGACAGTTGATCGTCAGGAATTTTCGCATTTTCTTGTCAGAATGGTGTTGTGATCTGCATAATGTGTGAGTCGGTATATTTCAGCAACGGAAGGCAGCATCAGTAACCATGTCGCACTCATTCCGGGTTTTCACTCTCCAAAAGGAGATTAAGGTATGCTGTTAATAGATCGTTACATCAACTTCTTCACCGACTTTGGCTTCAAGAAGCTTTTCGGCTCTGTGAAAGTCTTATTCCATACGTTTTAATCTGCTTCGCCAGTATGTTGGGCGCCTTTTTTGATGGGCTACAGCGACTATCAAAATTAAATCGGATTCAATGGAATAGAACAAGCTATAAGGAAAATGAAGGAGTACTTTGCTGCGGATAGTGCCTCTTATTTGTTTTGCGGCAAGGGGATTGGAAATAACTATTGATATTACCCTATGTACTTCCGCAATAAATGCCAAGCCTACTCCGGGAGCTGCATTTTCGTAGTAGCGGGAAGCCTCCCGAAACTCTTCATCTGCTTCCGGCAAGAATTCGAAGTTCATGACAACTCGCTTATCGCTCTTTTGAATACTTCGTTACCAGAAATACCGTGAACCTTCCCC
>CAILXB010000111.1 GCA_903838025.1 uncultured Chlorobiaceae bacterium | reverse complement strand
GGCGCCAAGTTCCGATTCAACGAGCGGAGTCAGCACCATTGCGGCCGCAGTTTGCGCGACACGGTCCATCACCGTTGGAATCAGGAGGGTGCGGAGTTTTCCGGTGGGTTTCAGCATAACAAGTTTCAAGAGCGGCTGTGGCTCGTAGGTGCCGGTCAAAAGCTGCCTGCCAAGAGCGGCAAGATGCTCCTCAATGCGCCAAGAATAGTCGGTAATCGACTGCTTGTCGTACCCGGCCATGCCGTCGTTGGAAACCACTTTGTTCCAGGCCTGAAAAAGTGTATCAGGCAAAGCCATCTGGTTGTAAAGCCACCCCATGTGTTGCTCCGGGTTATTGAGGTTGAAGAAATGGTGACGGAACTTTGATAAGAGCACAGACGGCAATCAACGGTTGCGCAATTAGCTGGTAAATTACGTATTTTTCTTTTTTTCTTGCACGAGCAAATACAAACTAAATGACGATGAAGGGTTCTATTGTACCGGATTTATCAGAGCGGAAAGGGGAGGAATGAACAGCAGTCACAATAATACGTTGCACCGGCTCATTAACGGTGATGCCCGTGAACTTTCATTCCTTGAGGACGATTCGGTTCACCTTGTCATAACCTCACCTCCTTACTGGAATCTGAAGCGGTACAATGAATCTCCTGATCAGCTTGGCCATATTGACGACTATGAGGCATTTCTTTTTGAACTTGAAAAAGTGTGGCATCATCTCTACAGGGTTCTTGTGCCGGGCGGGCGCCTTGTGTGTGTGGTCGGAGATGTTTGCGTTGCCCGGCGCGATTTTGGGCGGCATCTTGTTTTTCCCCTTCATGCAGATATTTGTGTTTCCTGCCGTCGAATTGGCTTTGATAACCTGAATCCGATTATCTGGCATAAGATAGCCAATGCCTCTTATGAGGTTACCAATGGCTCCAAGTTTCTTGGCAAGCCGTACGAACCAAATGCCATTATCAAAAATGATATGGAATTTATTCTTATGCAGCGAAAACCTGGAGGTTATCGCAAACCAAGTGAACAACAGCGAGATGCCAGCAGGATCAGTAAAGATGATTTTAACCGATGGTTTCAGCAGATCTGGACGATTCCCGGTGCCTCAACTAAACAGCATCCCGCACCTTTTCCTCTTGAACTTGCCTTGCGGATTGTCAGAATGTTCTCGTTCGAAGGCGATACTGTACTTGATCCGTTCTGTGGTTCAGGGACTTCCATGATTGCCGCACTTAAAACTGGTCGCAACAGCATTGGTGTAGAAACTGATCCAGATTATTGCCGCATGGCTGCACGATATCTGAAAGCTGAAGCAAGTGATTTTTTTTCTACCGCGAA
Organism: uncultured Chlorobiaceae bacterium; assembly: GCA_903838025.1. Taxonomy (GTDB): domain Bacteria; phylum Bacteroidota; class Chlorobiia; order Chlorobiales; family Chlorobiaceae; genus Chlorobium. The sequence goes on along the minus strand of CAILXB010000111.1, from coordinate 1,008 downwards.
GCTCGTTTTTGAAAAAGCGATGGTTCACGATGGTATCAGCATCAACGAAGATCAGGAGTTGTACAATATTTGTCCAGCAAAACAGAAGTTGGAGCAGGGCTGATATGGCGCTATCCCTCAATGCTTATGCAGCGCTTTCGGTTGTGTTGAAAGGTGAGTGCTCCGGATGTTTCTCCCAATATTTTTTTGCAAAGTTGGTCTGGTCTCCATGACCTGCCAGAAGTCCTTTTACCGAAATGTCCTCATCAAGATCAGGCCAATGAATCCCTTCCCCGTCACCGGACAGTTCGTAATGGTTCAGCAACTCAGCCGATGCTCCAATCAATCGGGGGAACCAGGTATAGGGGATGGAGAGAATGCGCCCATCCTTGAGTTCCACATCAAAGCGATGTTGACCAAATGTGAGATGCAATGCCTGAGGATTACTGTTCGCCGAAATGTTCATTCCATACCTCCTCAATTCTTGACTTATGAGTTACAACCATTTTTTGAAGGAGTTGTAACTCTCTTGAGCCGAACCCTTTATTATAAGCAATGCTGCCATCAAGCCAAAATTTCGCTTTATTACTATCTTTTCGGATATGCACATGAACAGGTTCGTGTTGTCCGCCGCTTATTTCATTACTGAAAAAATGGAACTGGTATTGATCTGAAATGCCAGTGATTTTAGGCATAACTTCATCTTTAATCTGTCGGAAGCAATTGTCTGAACAAACAACTATGCAATGAATATAATCTTGCTGTGAGTGATATAAAAGTATTTAATGTAAGGCGACTTATTGAGCGACGATGATAGCGAACTGCTTTGAACAAAAATATCATGCAATTCATTCTCGTGACCTACGATATCGAAAACGACCGGCGCAGGACAAAAATCCATAAACTCCTTGAAGGGTATGGTTCAGCGGTGCAGTTCAGTGTATTTGAGTGTTTTATCTCCGAAGAGGATTACGCGCAGTTGCGTATGCGCCTGCAAAAGCTTCTGGATCCCAAACACCCCCTTGATTC
>CAILXB010000110.1 GCA_903838025.1 uncultured Chlorobiaceae bacterium | reverse complement strand
AGCAGAGTTGAGAATAGGTGATGGTGTGCGAATGAGTGGTACGACAATCTGTGCAGCTCGTCGGGTAGTTATTGGAGATCGATGTGTTATTGGTGCTAATGTTACGATTGTTGACACCGACTTCCATTCGCTGGATGCAAGTATTAGATCATCAACTGAAGATGCCGATAATGCAAAAGTTAAGGGCGTAGAAATTGGCTGTGATGTCTTTATTGGAGGCGGAGCTTTCATTTTAAAGGGCGTGAAAATAGGTGATGGTGCCGTTATCGGTGCTGCAAGTGTGGTTACAGGCGATGTCGCTCCTTTCACAGTATTTGCTGGTAATCCTGCCAACGAAATTGGTACGTTAAATTCCAAAAACTCTTAAATCACTGATTCTGTTTTTGTCACAATTATTTAAAAAAAGGAGTTTAGAACTTTGATTACCTTTCTTGCTAGTCCAAAACCATTTAATGGAATCGCAAAAGAAAATCAATACCGTGCTATTCAGAGTTGGCTAAACACAGGCGAAAATGTAGAGGTAATTCTTTATGGTGATTCTGATGGTATTGAAGAGGCTGGTAGAGAATTAGGTGTTAGGGTCGTTAAGCAGATAAGTTGTGCACCGTCCGGTATTCCCTACTTTGGTTCAATTGTGGCACATGCTGCTGATAATGGTAAATATGATCTTCAAATATATTTAAATTGTGATATTCTACTTGCCGGTATTTCGCAAGCCCTAAGCAAAATTGAGTTTCCAATGTATTTGCTTATCGGTCAACGTATCGACTTAGCTAATGATTTTTTTATTGACCTTCGTGAAAAGGGTTGGAAGCAACAACTGACTCATTTGGTAAAAGATGGAAATGCAACGCTTCATGCTCCGACGGGCATCGATTATTTTGCTTTTCGACGTGGAATGTGGCTTGATGTTCCATCAATTATCATAGGTCGTGGTGGGTATGATCAGGCCTTACTTGCTTATTGCATGAAGATGCGTATTCCAATTGTTGATGGAACTTTTATTGTTACTGCATTACATCAGTTTCATGATTACAATCATTTGCAAGGTGGCGAAGAAGTTGTAATGAGAGGGGCGGATGCCAGCAATAATATCAGCATTGCAAGGATAAAGCGAAGTTCACCGGTAGTTTCCGATGCTGATTATGTGTTAAAAAAATATCAAGTTCAAGCTTGGCCGTGTCGAGGAGATTGGTTGAGGCACTTAGAGTTAATAATGAGGTATAATAGAGGTTGGATTAAGGTTGCACTTGTTTTAAGGTTCATTTGGAGAGGATTAAATATGATTGGTTTAACAGGTGCTCAACAACTTTCAATTGAAGACATTATGACTGATTTAGTTAATAATGAAAAAAATGACTTTGTAATAAGGATGTAATATATGTGGGCTAAAAAAATTGTAAATATGAAAGTAGTGATAGTAACAACGCGCCATGGAGCGCAGGATGATCGAATATATTATAAGCAGGCACTGAGTCTTGCCAAGTGCATGGATGTGACCATGATTGCGCCTGACGATGGTGAAAAGCTGAGCTGGCATGCAGCAGTGACTTATCGACCAATTCCCCGCAGGCGCAGTCCATTCGGTAGGCTAAGGAGCCTTGTGGAAGCGGTGAGTGTGATTCGCCATGAAAATCCGGATTTTTGCCATCTGCATGATCTTGATTTAGCGCTTGTCATTCCGGTTATTCGTTTTTTTACCAAGGCAAAGATCGTCTACGATTCACATGAGGCGTTTCCTGAACAAATTCTGACAACTCAGGGTATTCCTAAGGTATTCCGACCGTTTTCTGCAAAAATGGTAGATATTCTGGAGAAATGGCTGGTTCATTTTGCTCATCAGGTCATTACGGCTGATGAACCGACGTGCACATCTTTTCAAAAATGCCATATTCCATCAACTACAATATTCAATTATCCGCGTCTGGATATTTTTGATACTGATGCAGCAAAGTTAAAAGCGAAAAAAAAGAGGTATTCAAGTCGACTTCCAATCATCTATCAAGGTACGGTAAGTGCTGATCGCGGTTTGTTTCATATGATCGACGCGTTGGCCATTATCAAAAAGTCTGAACCAGAGATACTACTTCGTATTGTAGGTTTGAGTGATATGGTACTTCAAGCAGAAGTTCTTGCTCGGGCAAAAGAAATCGGAGTAACTGATTTAATGGAGATAGTTGGCTGGATTCCTCATCAAGATATTGCATACTCAATGAAGAGCAGTTTGATTGGTTTGGCTCCATTGCAACCAACTGAAAAATATAAACGAAATATTCCAATCAAAATATTTGAGTATATGGCCTGTGGGCTTCCATTAATAGCGGCTGAACTTCCATCAATTAGGTATTATCTAGGCAAAGTAGATGTTGGCTTGCTTTACGATTCCACAAGTCCGGAAGAATTGGCTCGATGTGTGCTTGAATTACTTGCTGATCAGGAGCGTCGGAATCGAATGAGCCAAAATTGCTTGAAAGCTGTTCAGGAACGTTGGAACTGGAGTGAGATGGAAAAAGTTCTTTTCAGAGTTTATGAAACTCTCGGGGTGCGTTGGAAGGAGAATAACCGCGAGGGCTCAATATCTGCATGAAGATACGCTGTTTGGGTAGTACCGAGTCAGAAATGTATAACGCTCTCGCTCGCCAGCACGGTACTTTGTTTAACTGTTCAGATTGGTTAGCGCTTTTTGGTGATAATGTTAAGACACTTGGCATCTTTGAAGATGGTGGTGAGATGGTTGGAGGCCTTTCATTCATTATCGAACATCGTTTTGGGTTAAAGATAGTGCGCAATGCCCCTTATACTCCAACCTGTGGCCCGTTCATAGCAGTTAAAGCAAAGAATCCTGTCGCTGTTCTTGAAACACGACGGAAAGTTTTGGAATGTATCGTTGAATATCTTGAAAAAGAAAATCCTGCAATCGTCAGACTGGGGCTTGATCAGGGTGTCTTTGACGCCTTGCCTTTATTCTGGGGTGGATACAAGGTTATTCCTACTTATACCTATCGGATAGATTTGTCGATTTCGCTTGAGCATATTAGGAAAAATATGTCACCAGCTCGTAGAAATGATATTACAAAGGCCTTGCGGGATGGATTGACGGTGCACTTGACAACAGACTTGGATGTTGTTAAACAGCTTTGTCTGGTAACGTTTAATCGCCAACAGATGCAGGTTAACCAGACTTGGGTGGATGCAATTCTATTTAAGTATGCCAACAGTTCAAACAGCTATGCGTTTACTACTTACCGAGCAGATGACACACCTATAGCTACTTGTTTTGTTGTGCATGATTCGAAAACGGCCTATTACCTTATAGGTGGGTATAGTGCGAATTTAGGGCATCATGGTGCAGGAGCTTTAGCCATGTTTGAAGCAATCAAACATGCGAAGGAACTCGGTATAAAAATATTTGACTTTGAAGGTTCTGTTATTCCTGCAATTGAGCGATACTTCCGCGGATTTGGGGGAGCTTTGACCCCGTATTATACGGTAAACAAGGCATGGTTTCCCTTGGAAATAGGACTTAAATTTGTTAAAAGAAACCTTTTTTAAATGGATTGCATTTCCGAAAGTTGGTTTTGGGGTTTGGTCATTTTATGATTAGTGTAGTTGTGTTACTAAATATCCCATCCGATTTTATCCCTCAGGCAAAGTATGTATTTAATTATTTTGGAAATTCTTGGGGCCTTCCGGTTGATATAATCTTTGATAAGAATGGTGAGGCCCCCATTCATGTTCTATACGGCTTTAGGAATGAGGCTCTTTCTCTTGATGGAGCTGTTTTTATACCCTTTGATGCATCGCTTTACGATCAACAGACTGTATGTACACTTTGTGATTGTGATGGCTTTGCTGCATTGGGAAAAGCGGGAACTCCTGATACAGGTATTGATCTTGTCGCATCAACCTTCCGATTGCTGACAATGGTGGATGAACATCAGATTGATTCAGCTTCGCGAGATAAACTAGGGAATTTCTTTGTTGATGCGCTGCCGGAGGGACGTCGACGATCCATTGATTTGCCCCTTGTTGATTATTATGCCGCATTTCTTTTGGACAAGTTGCTCGCTCTGACTCCAGAGTTGCGTTCTAACATTTTGCCCCGATGGCCTCATGGGAAAAAGTTTGCTGTTTGTCTCACTCACGATAGTGATCTTATTCATATGGGCTCGCCTATCGAATTGGCAACGGCAATGGTAAAAGGTTTTGTGCGTCGCAAACGGGTCTTTTTTGACATGGCACTTGAGGGAGTCAGATATTTGCATTCTCCAATGAATAGCTCTTTATGGGGGTTTTCGGGTTGGGCTGAATACGAAATGGATCATAACATAAGGAGTTGTTTTTATTTGCCGGTATCTCCGCGAAAAAGCAAGCGTCGTTTGAATGATTGTAAAAGTGATGTTTTTGTGAGTGGTGTGGACTGGAAGGTATTTCAGTCAATGCAGAAGCAGGGTTGGGAGTTTGGGCTCCATCCTTCGCTTGATGCCCAGAAAGATCTGGAAGAGATTGTTCTTCAAAAGATGGCTGTTGAAGAAAGGCTTCAGGCTCCTCTAATGGGACTTCGTCATCATTACTTGGCGATTGATAATCAGAATCCGCATTTAACATTTGAGAAACATGTGGCGGCGGGATTTAGCTACGACACCTCATTGGGTTGGCAGGAAAAAGCAGGTTTTCGGACAGGGACATCCTTGCCATTTCGCCCTTACGATCCAGTTCGAAAAAGAGCATTTCAGCTTATCGAATTGCCTTTAGCACTCATGGATACCTACGTTATGGGGCAAGGTGATGTAGAAGTGGCGATAAAAGCTGGTAGAAGGATTGCTAAGTTAATTTGTGATGTTGGCGGTTTGATCAATATCAACTGGCATACAGAGACTCATTGCAGTAAATATATTTTTTTGAATTATTTGACGGGCTTAAAGAATATTCTTGAACCATTGCTAAAGGATAATGATGCCTGGGTAACTACACCAATGCAAATCGCTGAATGGTGGAATTATAGAAATAAGGAATTACAACGTAATGTGTTAGGGATGAAAAATATATGTGTGGAATAAGTGCTCTATTTTTAAAGTCTCCGGGTAGGTCTGAGTCAGCTTTTCGGTATTCTCTTGATCTGATTAAACACAGGGGTCCAGATGGTCGCGGGATTGTTTGGGGTCAGGAAGGGGATAAGGCGAAGTTTGGAGAGAATTCTGATGGAGCCTTTTCTTGGGCGCTGGGTCATGTTCGCCTTGCCATTCTCGATACTTCAGAGAATGGTTTACAGCCGATGGGGTTTGATGGTGGTGCGCTCTGGATAAGTTACAATGGGGAAGTTTACAACTATCTTGAGCTTAAGGCTGAGTTGGAGCAAGCTGGATATTGTTTCAGAACGGGAACAGATACTGAGGTTATATTGGCCGCTTACGTCGAGTGGGGCACTAAATGCCTCGATCGTTTTGTAGGGATGTTTGCATTTGTATTGGTGGATTTAGCGAAAAGAAGGGTGTTTTGTGCGCGTGATCGATTTGGTGTTAAGCCGCTCTATTTTTTCCAGAGTGCTTCTGGGACACACATTTTTTCCGAACATAAGCAGTTAAAAGCATATCCAGAGTGTTCTTTTCAGGTTAATCGCCAATTGTTGGTTGATCTGCTTGTTGATGGTGTCGTCAATCATGTTCCTGATGAATCGCTTTTTAAAGGTATTATACCGTTAATCCCAGGACATTATCTTTGTTGGAATTTGGATGAACCGTTTCCTGATTTAAGTAAAGCAGAACCATATTGGGAACTTTCAGGCGATATTAAGTCCTATACTCGGCAAGAGGCGATGGAGCGGGTTGAAGCTGCTTTTGTTGATGCTGTGCGGATTCGGTTGCGATCTGATGTTCCTGTCGGATCTTGTCTTTCGGGTGGTATCGATTCGTCAAGTATCGTTGGTGTTGCTTCACGCGATTTTGGGGCTCGTGTCCAGACGTTTTCAGCATGTTTTAATGGATATTCGTTTGATGAGCAGTACTACATGGATGCGGTTACGCGACACTGCGGAACCGTTGCAAGCAAAGTATTTCCTTCCGGCTGTGATTTCGCTGAGGATGTTGAGAACGTTGTTTATCATCAGGACGAGCCATTTGGAGGCCCGAGCATTTACTCTCAATGGTGTGTCATGCGTGCGGCACGCAATGCCGGAGTACCAGTTTTATTGGATGGTCAGGGCGGTGATGAGGCCTTGTGCGGGTATCGGAAGTATAGCTTTTTTTACCTGGATGCATTATTGAAGCAGGGAAAGTTTGGTTCTGTTCTCCGCAACGCACTTTTGATGTTTGTGAATGGTGATCAGCGGTTGTTCCGTTTTTCTGAGGGTCAACGTTATCTGCCGGGAATATTGCGCCGTAATAGTGATACTATTGATTCCAGGCTCCGTCCAGTAGCTAAGCTGCTGCAACGCAAAGTTTGGCGTCTTGGTAATGTTGATAATCGCTCTTTGAGGGATTATCAAAAGGATGATTTGCTTCGTTGGTCTTTGCCGTCACTTCTGCGTTATGAAGATCGTAACAGCATGGCTCATAGTGTGGAATCTCGAGTTCCTTTTCTTGATCATCGCTTCATTGAGCTTTGTATGAGCATTCCTGATGATTTGTTTTTTCTTGAGGGAAAAACAAAGCGATTGTTTACTAGTGCAATCGGTAATAGACTCCCTGCGGAAGTCCATAATCGGCGGGTTAAATATGGATTTTCAACACCAAATGAAGATTGGCTGCGTGGAGATCTTGGCCGCGTTTTTGAGCAGGAGATCAAGCGTTCTGCTATCCTGAATGAAATTATTGATACATCGCTGGTCCAAAAGGATTTTACCGCATTTTATGACGGAGCAAGTGGGTTGAATGCAAAAAAGCTTTTTCTAATTGGCAGCATTGCAACATGGCTACGAGTTTTTAATGTGGAATGGTGATCGCTACTCTTGCTACTGTGCACCTCTCAAAATTAAGTCTTTCGTAAATAAGAAATTAGTTAACAATCATTACTCTTCTACTGCTACCCTATGTATTCCAAAATAACTGAAAGAAAGATCCGCATTGCTATTGCCGGTTGCGGTCGCATTTCAAAAAATCATTTTGCTTCAATTGAAAAACATGCAGAAAGCTTGGAGCTTGTGGCCGTATGTGACAGTAATCGTCAGATCTTGCAGGAGCATAGGGATCGATATAATGTATCAGGATATCAAAGGCTTGAAGAGTTGCTGAAAGAAGAGAAAATTGATTTGATTGTTCTTTGCTCCCCCAGTGGGTTGCATTCAAACCAGGCCATTCTTGCGGCCCGGTATGGTGTACATGTCATGACAGAGAAGCCAATGGCGACGAGGTGGCATGATGGTGTAAATATGGTTAAAGCTTGCGACGAGGCGAGGGTAAGGCTTTTTGTGGTGAAGCAAAATCGGCGCAATTCCACGCTGCAACTTTTAAAAAGTGCTGTCGAGAAAAAGCGCTTTGGGCGCATTTATATGGTGAATATCAATGTTTTTTGGACACGTCCTCAGGACTATTATGATAGTGCGAAATGGCGTGGTACTTGGGAGTTTGATGGGGGTGCTTTTATGAATCAGGCCAGCCATTATGTGGATTTAGTAGATTGGCTGATCGGCCCTGTTGAGAGTTTACAGGCTTATACCGGTACTTTGGCTCGCAACATTGAGGTAGAAGATACTGGCGTTGTGAGTATCAAATGGCGTTCCGGTGCACTTGGTTCGATGAATGTGACAATGCTCACCTATCCAAAAAATCTTGAAGGCTCAATTACCATCATTGGCGAGAAAGGCACAGTACGAATTGGTGGACTGGCTGTGAATGAAATTCAGCATTGGGAGTTTGCTGAAAGCGATGTTGACGATGAAAAAGTGAAAACAGCCAGCTATGAAACAACATCCGTTTATGGCTTTGGACATCCTTTATATTACAAAAACGTTCTTGATGTGCTTCGAGGAGAGGCTGAGCCTGAAACCGACGGGCGAGAAGGTTTGCGTTCACTGGAAACGCTGATTGCAACGTATATCTCTGCACGAGATGGCAAGAGAGTTTCTTTGCCGTTGGATTACTGATTGATGGATATCGGGATAGTTGGAGGAGGTATCAATGGACTTTGCTGTGCATGGGCATTAGTTCAGGACGGTCATCATGTTACTCTTTTTGAGAGGGATAGAATCATGCAGGCAACCAGTCGAGCCTCTTCAAAGCTGCTTCATGGAGGTATCCGATATCTTGAGAACGGTCAGTTTCGGTTGGTCCGGGAAGCTCTCTATGAACGTGATGCATGGCTCTCAATGGTTCCCCATTTAGCAGAACCTCTTCCGATTATCTATCCAAAATTCCTGAATGGTAAAAGGTCGCGATTGACGCTTGATATGGGATTCCGGCTTTATGGGCTGCTTTCAGGAAGTTCAACATTACCTTCTTCTGCCTGGCTAACGAATAATGAGGTTCATGAAAAAATCCCCGAGTTAAATATTACAGGTTTGCAGGGAGGTTACAGGTATTATGATGTACAAATGGATGATTATCTTCTCGGTAACTGGGTCGCTGAACAATGTCGTTCACTTGGTGTACAGATTATAGAACAGACTCCGGTAAGGTCAGTATCAGCTCAAGGAACTCTGATCCTTGCTGATGGTACTGAAAAACGATTTGAACGAGTGGTGAATGTTGCTGGCCCATGGGCAGAAAAGCTTCTGATAGGCAGCAAAATACCTTCCAGGTATCATCTTGATTTGGTCAGAGGTAGTCATTTGATTATTGCCAGGTCGTGCAGTCATGCGCTGATTCTTGAGGTGCCTGATGAAAGACGGATTTTTTTCGTGTTGCCATGGAAGGGTAAAACTCTTCTAGGTACCACTGAAGTTCGTCAGCAACTTGATGATGCTATTGAATGCAGCCAGAAGGAAACGCAATACCTTATTGAGGCTTATAATCACTATTTTATCAGTCAAATTTCAGATGTTGATGTAGTTGATACTTTTGTAGGTTTAAGACCGTTACTGCGTTCAGCGGCCAATCCTGGCAAGGCAAGTCGTGAGTATGCCATTCAGAAGAATGGAAAACTTGTCACGGTGTTCGGTGGTAAATGGACAACCTCAAGAGCTCTTGCCAATAAAGTACAAGCCAGCATAACAATACCGATGCAGTCACATTTTCGTTAACTTAGCCATACTTAGAATTGATGAACGTAACAATACATCCTACATCAATAGTTGATGATGGGGCGCAGCTTGGGGAAGGTACTCGGGTCTGGCATTGGGTACATATATCTGGTGGCGCAAGAATTGGAGAACGATGTTCATTTGGGCAAAACGTGTTTGTCGGTAATGATGTCCTGATTGGCAATAACGTCAAGGTGCAGAACAATGTGAGTATTTATGATGCGGTAACCATTGAGGATGATGTCTTCTGTGGTCCGAGCATGGTGTTCACGAATGTCTATAATCCAAGGTCTGCGATCATTCGCAAAAATGAATATCGTCGTACTCTTGTAAAAAAAGGAGCAACGATAGGAGCGAATGCTACAATCGTTTGTGGGGTGACTTTGGGGGATTATTGCTTTATCGCTGCCGGGGCGGTAGTCAATAAAGATGTCATGCCTTATGCCCTGATGGCAGGCGTGCCGGCAAAGCAGATTGGCTGGATGAATGCTTCCGGTGAGCGAGTTACGAAACAACCTTCCTTATAAACCCGATTTCAATACATGGATTTCATCGATCTTAAAACACAGCAGGCAGCAATCAAGCCTGAGTTGGACCGCCGTATTGCATCTGTTCTTGCTCATGGGCATTATATTCTCGGGCCTGAAGTCAATGAGCTGGAAGAGCGATTGCAAAAGTATACTGGAGCAAAGCACTGCATTACGGTAAGCAGTGGAACAGATGCCCTCCTCATCAGCCTGATGGCTCTTGGCATTAAGCCTGGCGACGAGGTTATTACAACACCATTTACCTTTGTGGCTACTGCTGAAGTGATTGTTCTATTGGGGGCTCGACCGGTATTCGTGGATATAGAAGCTGATACGTGCAATATAGATGCTACCAAAATTGAAAAGGCCATTACCTCAAAAACAAAAGCAATTATGCCGGTAAGCCTTTATGGCCAGCCTGCTGATATGGATGAAATCAATGCAATTGCAGCCAGACATGGCAACATTCCGGTGATTGAAGATGCATGTCAAAGTTTTGGTGCAATTTATAAAAATCGAAAATCTTGTAATCTGAGTTCCATTGGTTGTACCAGTTTTTTTCCGAGCAAACCGCTTGGTTGTTATGGTGATGGTGGGGCAATTTTTACAAGCGATGATGCAACAGCTCAAGCATGCCGTGAAATACGGGTACATGGACAAAGCAAGCGTTATGTTCATACCCGCATTGGGGTTGGGGGGCGAATGGATACGCTGCAGTGTGCTATTGTGCTGGCAAAGCTTGATCGGTTCGAGTGGGAAGTGGAACAGAGATCTGCTATTGGGCAACGGTACAACAACCTGATGGATGAAGCTGGTATAAGGAGAGTGCAACAGCGGTGTGATAGAGCCTCTGTCTATGCCCAATACACCGTACTGGTTGAAAATCGGGCGGCGGTTATCGATAAACTCAACGGTGCAGGGATACCGACTGCCGTTCATTACCCGTTACCACTTAACGAACAGCCGGCTTATAAAAATTCTGGAAATCAGGACGAGACCTATTTTGCTCACAAGAGAGCAGGAATGGTTCTCAGTCTTCCTATGAGTCCGGATTTAAGCCAGAAAGATCAGGAGAGGGTATGCTCTGCACTCAAGGATGTAGCAGTCATTGAATCAAATGCGGCAACATCTTTGTTGACATTAACTGAATTGGAGTGAACTTTAAAGATATGAAACATGTATGGATTCTTAATCATTACGCTCAAGCTCCTTATGAAGCCGGTGGTACTCGGCACTTTCATCTGGCTGAATACTTAAAATCTAATGGATGGCAGGCAACGATCATTGCGGCCAGTGTTAGTCATAATAGTGGCATCCAACGTTTGGATACCTACGAAGCTGAGCGTTATGAGGAGATTTCAAATGTTCCATTTTTATGGGTGCATACTCCTGAATATACAGGCAACGGACGTGGCCGCCTTGTCAACATACTTGCCTATACTTGGGGTGTATTAAAAAATAGTACGACATTGCCATTACATCGTCCGGATGTTATTGTTGGTTCAAGTGTTCATCCTTTTTCTGTTTTGGCGGCTTCATTGTTAGCCTCCCGTTTCAAAGTGCCATTCATTTTTGAAGTAAGGGATCTTTGGCCACAGAGTTTGATTGACATGGGTCGGTTGAAAGAGCGAGGGGGTTTGACTTGGTTATTAAGAAAAATGGAGTTATGGCTTTATCGTCAGGCTTCAAGTATTGTTGTGTTATTGCCTCATGCAGATGAATATATTGTGCCATTGGGGATCCCAAAAAGCAAAATTTTTTGGATCCCTAATGGTGTGGATTTGGCACTTTTTCCTTTACCAGTTGAACCGGTTCGCAAAACAAGCGAAGAATTCACTCTTATGTATTTTGGTACACTTGGTCATGCCAATGGGCTTGGGGATGTGTTGTTAGCAATGAAAATAGTTCAGGATACAGGGAATTTAAAAAAAATTAAACTGCGAATTATAGGTGATGGACCATTAAAAATACATTTAATGGAATTGGCAAAGCAATTAGCGTTGGGAAATGTAAATTTTGAGCTTCCTGTCACAAAAAGTCAAATTCCTTTGTTAGCAAAAGAGGCAGATGCTTTTGTTATTACCGTTTTGAATTTGCCTCGCCTTTACCGTTATGGAATAAGTATGAATAAACTGTTCGACTACCTTGCTGCCGGTCGGCCGATTATTATTGCTTCGGAAGCTGCAAATAATCCTGTTGCTGAAGCAAATGCTGGCATTACAGTAACCTCGGAAAATCCAGAAAAATTGGCTGATGCGATAATAAAAATGGCAGAAATGTCAGTTCAAGATCGTGAACAGATGGGGCGTAATGGCCGGCTTTATGTAGAGCAGAACCATAGTTTTGAGAAACTGTCAGCCAAATATTCGTTGGTCTTGGATGATGTGTGCAAGTTAAGATAATCGCACCCTGTTTCCTTTTGATTTTCCATTTTTATTAAGTCTGAAAACCAGCTCCCACTAAATGATCCCTATTTAATGATATACAGAATGTATTTTAAACGACCAATCGATTTTATTCTATCATTGTTTGGATTGATTGTTATTTTTCCAGTTCTTTTTGTTTTTTCTTTCTTGTTATTTTTGACTAACCATGGATCACCATTTTATTATCAAGAGAGGCCAGGCAAGGATGGTGAAATATTTTATCTGATAAAGTTTAAAACCATGAATGATAAACGTGATCATAATGGTTTACTTCTTCCAGATATGCAAAGACTTACCAGTATCGGTAGGTTTATGCGTTCATTTTCCCTTGACGAGTTCCCCCAATTGATTAATGTACTAAGGGGAGAGATGAGTTTGATAGGACCACGACCTTTGCTTGTCAGATATCTGCCACTTTATAACGTGCGACAAGCAAGACGACATGAAGTCCGTCCTGGTATGTCATGTTTACCTGCCGTTAATGGACGAAATTTGTTGTCTTGGGAAGAAAAGTTTGAAATGGATGTTTGGTATATTGATCACCTAAGCTTTTTTGTTGATCTTAAAATACTCGGCCTGACCTTAGCAAAAATATTTAAAAGAGAGGGTATAAATGCTTCGGAAAATGAAGTATCAACTCCTTTTTATGGAGAAAGTTAGGTGTTAGGTTATGCGTAGAAATCTTGCGAAAAAATATTCGATTTTATTGCCGAATGGTACTGGAAAAATGTCAACAAAAGTATCAGTTTTGCTAGCCCTTTTCTTTGAACGCTTATCATTAAGAATTGGCCAATTTATGAATTTAAGATGATGAAAATTTGTTTGTAGAAATAGGTTATTCTGATACTTATCAATATTTATAATGAATTGATCATTAAGTTATTTTACTTAATAAGTATCACTACTGTCCGGCTATAAGTTGAATAAATCTAACTGGTTAGAGGTATAGGTATTCTCAATCGTGCCAGCAGAATTTGTAACTAATTGATTTATATCGACTTTCTCAAAAACACTGACACTCAGGATTTGTAGAAAAGT
>CAILXB010000109.1 GCA_903838025.1 uncultured Chlorobiaceae bacterium | reverse complement strand
GTCAACGGGAGTTAATCCTGAGCAATATCCGGATTATGAAGAATAAAGCAGCTAACCAGACGCTGCATACGGGCGCTTCGCGCTAATGCACTTGCGCTGGTTAGCTCTACATTATATCAAGAAAGATTTTGACCAGTTTGTGGAGTATGTTGACTGACCGAAAGATCGTCACGATCCCTGAATCCCATCAGATAGAGAATTGCATCAAGGCCCAGTGTTGAAATGGCCTGCTTTGCACTCTCCCGCACAATCGGTTTCGCCCTGAAGGCGATGCCGAGGCCTGCCTTGCCAAGCATCGGCAAATCGTTGGCGCCATCACCCACAGCAATGGTCTGCTCCAGCCGTATCCTCTCCTTTCCCGCAATAAGCTCAAGCAGCTCAGCCTTTCTCAGGCCGTCCACAACCCTGCCGAGCATTTTTTTCATCTGCGGCAGTAAAAATCCTGCAACGCACCACGCCCCAGCTCCCTGCCCAGTGGCCGCATACCAGCCAAACACCCTCAAATCAGGGATCGTAACCGTTGCTCCCGTAAGATAAGACGAAAACCCGCTCCCAAGTTTATTTTTCTCTTTTCAATCGTATCTTCACTGTTGCTTCAGGATAGGCGGCCCCGGAGATATATTGTTAACAGCCAAAACATTTACAGCCATGAGATCTGATACCGTCAAAACAGGGTTTGAAAAAGCGCCGCACCGCAGTCTTCTTAAAGCCACAGGCTCCATTGTCTCCAATAGCGACTTCAAAAAGCCTTTTATCGGGATCTGCAACTCCTATAACGAACTAATCCCAGGCCACTCCCACCTGCAGGAACTGGGCCGCATCGCAAAAGAGGAGGTTCGCAAGGCCGGAGGCGTCCCCTTTGAATTCAATACCATCGGCGTCTGCGACGGCATTGCGATGGGGCATATCGGCATGCGCTACTCCCTTGCAAGCCGTGAACTCATTGCCGACAGCGTCGAAACCGTCGCCGAAGCCCACCGCCTCGACGGGCTTGTCTGCATTCCGAACTGCGACAAAATCACCCCCGGCATGATGATGGCGGCGCTGCGCATCAACATCCCGGTCATCTTTGTCTCCGGCGGCCCCATGAAAGCTGGCCACACCCCTGAGGGCAAAACCGTTGACCTCATCTCCGTCTTTGAAGCTGTCGGCCAGTACAGCGCCGGAAAAATCAGCAATGAGGAGCTCGACACTATCGAAGAGAGCGCCTGCCCCGGTTGCGGCTCCTGTTCCGGCATGTTCACCGCCAACTCAATGAACTGCCTCAGCGAAGCACTTGGCTTTGCTTTGCCCGGCAACGGCACCATTCTTGCCATCGACCCCCGGCGCAACGAGCTGGTCAAAGAGGCCTCCCGCCGCATTATAGATTTGGTGAAAAAGGATATAAAACCACGCGACATTCTCACCCGCAATTCACTGCTCAACGCTTTTGCCCTCGACTTTGCAATGGGCGGCAGCACCAACACCATCCTGCACACGCTCGCTATTGCCAACGAAGCTGAACTTGACTTCGATTTTGCGGAACTGAACGTCCTTTCAGCCAAAACACCCTATATCTGCAAGGTAAGCCCCGCAACCATGGCCGTCCATATCGAAGATGTTGACCGCGCTGGCGGCGTATCGGCCATCTTGCACGAGCTCAGCCAGATTGAAGGCCTTCTTGACCTCTCAGCCTTGACCGTAACAGGCAAAACCCTTGGCGAAAATATTGCCGATGCAGAGGTTCTCGACCGCTCGGTCATCAGAAGCGTTGAAGAGCCTTACTCAGCAACAGGCGGCCTCGCCGTCCTTTTCGGAAATCTTGCCCCGCAGGGAGCCGTAGTGAAAACCGGCGCAGTAGCCCCTGAAATGATGCAACACACCGGCCCGGCAAAAATCTATGACTGCCAGGATGATGCCATCAAAGGCATTATGGATGATGATGTCAAACCGGGCGACGTAGTAGTCATCCGCTACGAAGGACCAAAAGGAGGTCCAGGAATGCCAGAGATGCTCTCCCCCACCAGCGCCATCATGGGCCGTGGCCTCGGCGAGTCGGTTGCACTCATCACCGATGGCCGCTTCTCCGGAGGATCAAGAGGTGCCTGCATCGGCCACATCTCCCCGGAAGCTGCCGAGCGTGGCCCGATTGCCGCCCTGCAAAACGGTGACATGATCAGCATCGATATTCCCGCCAGAAGCATCTCGGTCGACCTCACTGACACCGTTATCAATGAACGGCTGGCACTGCTGAAGCCATTTGAACCCAAAATAAAAAAAGGATATCTGGCCAGGTATGCACAAATGGTCACCTCGGCCAATACCGGCGCCATCCTGAAAAACCCAGCTTCTCTTGAATCCAAATAACGTAGCTATGCATGCATCAGGTCAAACACTCAATGGCTCAGAGATATTTTTTGAATGTCTGCGGCGTGAAAACGTTGAATATATTTTTGGCTATCCCGGCGGATCGCTGCTGAAAGTCTACGAAACACTCTACGACGTCGAAGACATTCAGCACATTCTTGTCCGTCACGAACAGGGTGCAACCCACATGGCCGAAGGGTACGCCCGCGCCACAGGAAAACCCGGCATTGTTCTGGTCACCTCCGGCCCCGGTGCAACCAACACCGTCACCGGCATTGCCAACGCCTATATGGACTCATCGCCAATGGTCGTCTTCACTGGACAGGTACCAAGCTCACTGATTGGCAACGACGCCTTTCAGGAGGCCGACATTGTCGGAATCACCCGGCCCATAACCAAACACAACTTCCTTGTCAAGGATGTCAAGGAACTTGCCATTACCATCCGTAAAGCATTTTTTCTTGCAACAAACGGCCGGCCAGGCCCGGTTCTGGTTGATATGCCTAAAGATATTCTCAACGCCTCCTGCCCCTTTCAGTGGCCCGATACGGTTGATATTCGCGGATTTAAACCAACCCTCAAATGCCACATCAACCAGATACAAAAGGCCGCGCATAAAATTGCAGAGGCAAAACGCCCCCTTCTCTACATCGGCGGCGGGGTCATCAGTGCAGAGGCTTCCGAAGAGCTCCGCGCATTCGCTATAAAGCAAAACATACCGGTCACCATGACCCTCCAGGGACTTGGCGCCTTTGCGGGAAACCATCCACTCAGCATGGGGATGCTCGGTATGCACGGTACCTACTGGGCAAACCAGGCCGTCAACGCCTGCGACCTCCTCATCGCCGTCGGCGCACGCTTCGACGACCGGGTTACTGGAAAAACAGCAACCTTTGCGACGCAGGCATACAAAATCCATAACGACATTGACCCCACCAACGTCGACAAAAACATCAAGGTTGACCTGCCAATTGTGGGCGATGCAAAACACTTCCTCGCCTCGCTTATCGAAGAGATGCCCGATAAGGTTGAAGACCGTGCTCCCTGGATCGCCCAGATCGAGGAGTGGCGCCAGAAGTGCCCGCTGACTTATAAAACCGATGACGACAAGCTCAGAACCGAATTTGTGATTGACGAAGTTTCAAAACAGACCAAGGGCAACGCCGTCGTAGTCACCGATGTCGGGCAGCACCAGATGTGGACATCGCAGTTCTACACCTTCATCAATCCACGCTCCATCATCACCAGCGGTGGACTCGGCACCATGGGCTACGGCCTTCCAGCAGCCATCGGCGCAGCCTTCGGCATCACCGACAAGCCCGTTATCCTCTTTTGCGGCGACGGGGGACTCATGATGAATATTCAGGAGCTTGTGACCGCTGTGTACGGTAAAATTCCCATCAAAATCTTTTTGATCAACAACAGCTATCTCGGCATGGTGCGCCAATGGCAAGAGCTTTTCCACAAAGAAAAATACTCTTTTACCGATCTTGGCGACAGCAACCCCGACTTTGTCAAAGTTGCCGAAGCCTTCGGCTGCAAAGCACTCATGGCCAACAACCCGGAAAGCGCCAAAAATGCCATCACCGAGGCCCTCGCCTGGAACCAGGGGCCAGTTCTTGTTGACTTCAGGGTGGTCAAAAAAGATATGGTCTTCCCTATGGTACCTGCGGGAGGCTCAATTTCTGATATGCTCCTTGAACGGTTGAACCCAAAAACCATGGTTTGAACCAGACTCTGAAGCAGGCTGTCGGGGGTACCATTTGTATTATGCGTTATCCCTGACGGCTTGAGGCAAAATGATTATTCCCTCTTTTGATTCCGTAAACCAAAACCTCCAGGGAGTCGTTATGCAAAAGCCGTCTCACTTGTTCGTGTTGATGAATCCTGGTTAAAGAGTTACCAGTCTCAAGCTCCCTCTTTGTAAAAATTGCCCTTTGTATCATTTTTCATTACCTTCGCTTAAAGAGATGAAGCAGGATAACCTGCCAAAAAAAACTTCCCGTTGTTGACCCTTGACCCATTCAAATACCATGAGATTAGCCGTAAATATTGATCATATCGCCACCCTGCGCAACGCCCGGGGTGAACAGGAACCCGATCCGGTTGCTGCTGCCCTGCTTGCTGAAAAGTGCGGTGCTGCAGGCATTGTTTGCCACCTGCGTGAAGATCGTCGCCATATAAAAGACCTTGATCTCGCCCGACTCCGCCAAGCGGTAACTACCAAGCTTGACCTTGAAATGGCCATGACTCGCGAGTTACAGCAGATTGCGCTGAAAACAAAACCGGAACTCATCACCCTTGTACCTGAAAAAAGGGAGGAGCTTACCACCGAAGGCGGGTTCGACATCGCCCGCCACTTTGACGTTCTTACAGAATACCTGAAACCTTTCAGCGCAGCGGGAATAGAGGTAAGCCTCTTTATCGAGCCAGAAAAAAAGGCTATCGACCTTGCCCGGCAAGCGGGGGCCGACATGGTGGAGTTGCACACAGGCCTCTATGCCCTGAAAGAGAACGGCGAGGAGCAGGCAAAAGAGCTGCAAAGAATCCGTGAGGCCGCCGTCTACGCCAGAACGCTCGGGCTCAAGGTGGTCGCCGGCCACGGGCTCAACTATGGCAACATTGCGCCATTTCGGGATATTGCGGAGATTGAGGAGGTAAGCATCGGCCATGCCATTATTGCCCGTGCCGTGATGACCGGTCTTGAAGAGGCTGTCAAAGAGATGCTCCGTATCATTCAAGAGAACCGCTCATGACAGCAACTGCCGATAACCGCGTTACCATCGTCCTTGCAACCGCCAACCGCGACAAGGTCAAGGAGCTACGTCCGCTGCTTGAGCGTATCTCTCCCCTCTTCAATGTCGTTACGCTTCAAGAGCTTGGCGTAGAGGTGGAGATCGAAGAGACAGAGGTAACGCTGGAGGGAAATGCCAGACTCAAGGCGAGGGCTATTTTTAACCTTCTTTGTGGCCGATTCCCTTTCATGATTGCACTGGCAGACGATACCGGCCTGGAGGTAGAGTCACTCGATGGTGCTCCGGGCGTCTACTCTGCGCGATTTGCCCCTGTGGCGGATGGCCAGACTCCAACCTACCAGGAAAACGTACGTCATCTGCTGCACTGCATGGAGGGGATGACCAACCGGGAAGCCCGCTTCAGAACCGTTGTTGCACTGAAAGGCACCATCCCTTCCCCGGAAGGCAGCTTTTCTTTTGAGCACACTGCGGAGGGAGTGGTTCCAGGCAGTATAACGCTCGAAGAACGGGGAGATGCCGGGTTTGGTTATGACCCGCTCTTTCTGGTGTACCCTGCCGCAAAAACCTACGCTGAAATGAGCACTGCAGAAAAAAACAGCCTCAGTCACCGCTCCCTTGCAGTTCAGCAAGCCGTGATATATCTTGAGGATATGCTTCAGCAGAACAGTATTCTGCCAACCACTACAACTTCTTATTCATGACACTCTTTGAAGCCATCGTACTCGGTATTGTTCAGGGGCTGACAGAATTTCTTCCCATCAGCAGTTCAGCACATCTGCGAATTATTCCGGCCCTTGCAGGATGGGCTGATCCCGGAGCCGCGTTTACGGCCATTGTGCAAATAGGTACGCTTATTGCCGTCCTGCTCTATTTCTGGAAGGATATCTTCATCATTGTTGCCGCAGTCATCGAAGGAGTTTTGCGAGGTAAACCGCTGGAAAACAATGACTCCAAAATGGGATGGATGATTGTTGCTGGAACGCTTCCGATTGTCATTTTTGGACTGCTCTTCAAGTCAGAGATAGAAAGCAGCCTCCGCTCACTCTACTGGGTCAGCGGTGCTCTTATCGGCCTTGCCCTTATCCTCTCTCTGGCCGAAGGCAAAATACAAAACAGGCTCAAAAAAGATCTTCCACTGAAATCAATGAAAGAGATTGGATGGAAAGAAGCTCTACTGATCGGTCTGGCTCAAAGCATCGCCCTCATACCCGGCTCCTCGCGCTCAGGGGTAACAATAACCGGCGGACTTTTACTAAATCTTACGCGTGAAGCCGCTGCCCGTTTTTCGTTCCTCCTTTCACTGCCGTCGGTCTTTGCCGCCGCACTCCTGCAACTCTATGAAACAAGGGAGATCATTACCGCATCTCCTGATCATTTGACCAACATCCTTGTCGCAACCCTCGCCGCAGGTATTGTCGGGTATGCCTCTATCGCCTTTCTTATCAACTACCTTAAAAAACATACCACAACCATCTTCATTGCCTACAGGCTCGTGGCTGGTGCCGCCATACTCTACCTCGTAACCACAGGAATGTTGCCGCCAGAAGCAAAGGAGAGTAATGACTCACAACGAAAACATGCCATACATCAGCAATTTCACAGTAAACAGGCCGCTATCCTGTAAGCTCATTTTTGAGAAGGGGTTTATCCTCAAAAATAATTGAGTTTTCTTCGAAAGCAGGCGGAAAATTTTTCTTATATATAGGGAATCTAAATTAACAGCTAAATAATCCAGCCGTGCCATACAGCTTATCGAGCTTAGGGCATAATGGTTTTGAAAAAGCAGACTTACATATACATACGAAATGTTCGGACGGAATCTTCACACCAGCAGAGATTGTTGAAAAGGCAGCTCTTGTCGGATTGAAGGCCATCAGCATTACTGACCATGATTCTGTTTTAGGTATTGACAAAGCAAAGCCATTAGCCTTAGAAAAAGGCATTGAGCTTATTCCTGGTGTAGAAATGAGCTCGACCTACAAGGGCTATGATATTCATATCCT
>CAILXB010000108.1 GCA_903838025.1 uncultured Chlorobiaceae bacterium | reverse complement strand
TCAAGTAATTTGTGCCTTGGTTACTTGCGGCTATCTCTCTCTATCAATGCACATGTACACTGAGATTAAAAATTAATATTTACATCGGTAATTTAGCTTATACTGTTTCTGAAGATGATCTACGTGATTCTTTCTCAGAGTTTGGTGAGGTTGCAAACGCGAGCATCATCAACGACAAGTTTTCAGGCCGCTCCAAAGGGTTTGGATTCGTTGAAATGCCTAAGGACAGTGAAGCTCGTGAAGCCATCGAATCAATGAACGGCAAAGATTTGAATGGCCGCACGGTAACGGTCAACGAAGCAAAACCTCGCGAAGAAAGACCTCGCGAAGAAAGATCGCCAAGAAGAGATCGCTACTAAGCTTTCCGGCTATTTTTACCAAAATCCGGACAGGACGCAAGTTCTGTTCGGGTTTCTTGTTTAAACAAAGGAGCTTGTATGGAAACCATCCCCAAACAACCAGATACAACCCCAACCGCCGAAGTGCCAGGTAATTACTTTCGATTCCATTTTCCGCACATTCATCTGGGATCAGTTTTTGGTGATGACTGGTTCTCTCTCAAGGCAGAGGCTTTTGCCCGCTTTTTCGGGACGTCGGTCTTTCTTGTTGGCCAGACGGTTATCGTTGCCATCTGGCTCATTCTGAACGTCACAGGAGTCACCCATTTCGATGTCTATCCCTTTATCCTGCTCAATTTAGCTTTCAGCCTCCAGGCCGCCTACGCAGCTCCACTTATACTGCTTGCACAGACACGACAGGCGGACCGTGACAAGGCACATGCCGATGCTGATGCACAGCACCGCGAAGCTCTCGCTAAAGCGAGCGAACAGCGCCAGACCTTTGCCGTTCAGCAGTCAGAGCAACTTATTGTCTTGCTTCAGCAGAATACCCAACTGACCGAACTGGTTAAAGAGCTCACTCAGCACATTGAGGCACTGACCAGCGACATGCACAGTAAATTTGTTGATGACAGCTCGAAATGATGTCATTCATGCCGATTTTCAAAAAATCGGAACAATGATTGCATCATGTTGATGACATCATCCTCACAATGATAACCAAAACATCAGCACATGAGTAAACTATCATTGTAATGTAATCCGTTACATCAAAGCCGCCGTTATCAAATAATCAAAAGTTAACAAGATAAAATATTTTCAAATCGTTTTTTATATCATTTACTTTACATAACTAATATTATACAACAAAATCAAGCAACAAAAACTACCACCCTGTACAAACTTTTGAAATCTTCATGACCCGATTTTAATCCGACACCTGATTTGCTTTTATCACCACCTTGGTAAAGACGTTGTTACCACAATGCAACTTGAATTCGTGACGATAACTTTTGTCCTTGTGTCAAGGAATTCTTCGTCCGGATTCAAAGATCTGTGATCATTCAAAATTCACAAGGAGGCACATTCTGACTTGGCACCTATTATTTGACACGACAAATGATAGGTGTTTTTTTGTGTGTTTTAGCGAAGCCATCAAAACCGATAACCACAAGAGATGTCGGAAAATATTCTAATTCAGAAACTCTATACATACAAACTAATTACTTGTGTATAAGTTAAAACGCTTCAATGAACGATCCCTCCCCTATCGAGTACTGTAAATAAACTGCTGCTTGATCATGCGGATTATCATTGCAATTAATAAATAAAATCGTTAACGTACGGTTTGAATACACACAAAAAAATTCCTTATGCCACAACTACCTTTACAAAGTAACGAACGACTATCGTTACGTATTGCTTCAGAAGAAAAATCTCTTCTCATGCGTGCAGCGGTATTACAGCATACGCAACTGACTGAATTTGTCACTCGTACCGTTGTTGCAGCCGCAAGAAAGGTAATTGAGCAGAACGAACGACTGGAGCTTACCGAGAGGGATAGCATTTATGTCATGCAGTTGCTCGAAGAGCCACCTGCCCCTAACAAGAAGCTCATGGCCGCCGCATATGCTTTGCCAAAAAGATCATGATACTACCAGTCTGGCATGAAGAGCCAATTGCAAAACACCATGATCGAACAGTTTTTGATTGCGGAGATCATGCACTTAATGAGTTCCTCAGGCGTCATGCCCGACAAAGTCATGAAAACAATGGGGCAAAGACGTTTCTGGCGATAGACGATACCGATAAGAAAAAAATTCTTGGTTTTTACAGTGTTGCTCCAGCTTCTATTGCTTATGAAAATACCCCAGAAGTGATTAAGCAAGGGTTAGCTCGATATGAGGTTCCCGTATTTAGGCTTGGTCGTTTGGCCGTGGATCAGTCGGTTCAGGGGTTGGGGTTAGGTGGACAATTATTGCTTTCCGCTGGTCGTCGCTGTATTCTTGTTGCTACACAAGTCGGAGGTGTTGCTCTTCTAATAGAAGCCAAAAATGTTCAAATCGCGGGATGGTATGCTGGTTATGGAGCCGTCTCGCTACTTGATAAACCACTTTCACTTCTTTTGTCATTCAAAACCATTCATGAGGCTTTGAACATAGCCGATAATCTTTAAAAAAGAAGCCGATAAAGTGTTCCTTTCCTCCCCTTCCACACTCCCCTTTTTTTTGTTTTTTTTATCGTTGTATAATATTAGTTATGTAAAGTAAATAACATAACCCATTGTTAAAAATAACATTAAATGATGATTAAACTTCAGCTATATGACGAAGCTGGAGCTCCGCGTTTCCAAGATTGATATGTATTGTTGTTTTTATAGAAACACATATATCATACAATATGTATCGAAATGAATTACAGGCTGACTTGAATAACATTTTCAGCGCGAACAACATTAATAGCTCAAAAAAATCAATTTACATTTTAAACGATATTATTAGCAGATGGCAAAAAATAAGATATAATGATTGAGTAAGTATGCTGGTGCATCAATGCGTGTCAACACACTCTCTCGCTGAACCATTAAAGAGGTCGCGAAATTAAGGAAACCTGTAAATAAAAAATAATGAAAGTAATTGTTCCTTTAGATGAACAAGCTGGTCTTTGTTCAAAAATGAGTGAGCATTTTGGAAGTGCCCCTTTTTATGCTATTGTCGATACAGTCGTAGATTCGTTAGAAATTATTGTCAACGATTGCGTGCATCATCATCACGGTCAATGTAATCCATCTGATTTTTTCTCAAAACTTGGCGATAGTGTGCTGCTTTGCCATGGAATCGAAACTGGTGCGGTTCACAAGTTGCAAAAAATGGGCATTGCTGTATATGTAACTACCGTTGTAGCAACACTTGACGAAGCTTTATTGCTTTTCAAGCGCGGAACTTTAAAGAAAATCACTCCTCAAGAAGTTTGTGAAGGTCATGCCTGTCACACCTGAAGTCTTTCTGTTGGATATTAGAAAATAAAAAAGATAGTCATGGTGCTATCTTTTTTATTTTTCTCTCCGCGACTCCCCTTCAACTCCTGCATTACCGGTATCCCTACGAAAGCAGCCAGGGCTTTGATCTGCTGAAAACAGTGACGATAGAGTGATGTAGAGTTAAAAAAACAATACATTATCTCGTTCATGTTTGCAGAAGTATTGTCTCATAGTTGAACAAGGGGGCCTGCACAACACTGGCAGCCCCTGCTTTTTCCAGCTTAACCTCTTAAAAGCTGATCTCATGGCACAGTCCCGACCTCCTATTGTCCGCATGCAGTACATCGACCAGCAACTGCGCAACAACCATTATCCAAATTGCACAGGGGTAGCCCGCCATTTCGAAGTATCAAGCAAAAGCATTCAGCGCGATATCGATTACATGCGCGATCTTTTGCATGCGCCCATCGGATACAACCAGAAAAAGAGGGGCTACTTCTACGAAAAACCCGGCTGGTCTTTTCTGCCCTCCACAACGCTGGAACTCAAAGAGGCCGAAGCGCTGATGGCCACTAAAAAGGTTCTCGCCCAGTACAAGGGCTCACCCTACTACGAAGAGGTTAGCAGGGCCCTCGACAAGGTACGGCAATACCTGCCCGAAAGCTCAGCCGCCACTCAGTTTCAGGCCATCTACTCCTTTGAAAAGCCCTCACATCTCGCTGTGGAGCCAAAAATGTTTGCCACCATCGAAGATGCTATCCGCTGCAAGCTGAAAATTACCATCACCTACCGCGCAGCCTGGAACCAGGAAGTGAGCGAACGAATCCTGCATCCCTACATGTTCCACTACTCACAACAAAGAGATACCTGGTACGTTATCGGCCATTGCGAACTGCGAAACAGCATCAGAACCTTTGCCCTCAGCCGCATACGCACTCTTTCGCTCTCCACCAGGCACTTCACCATACCCGACTCCTTCTCTATCGATACCTACATGGACAAAACCTTCGACCAGATCCATGAAAACGAAATAAAGAACGTCTCAATCCGATTCACCCCTTACCAGTCGCAATGGATCAGGGAGCACCAATGGCACCCCACACAGGAAATTGTGGAGCAGAGTGACGGCTCACTCATCCTCAACATGAAGGTCGGAGCTCTCGAAGCAGTCAAACGCTGGGTCATGCGCCACGGCTGCGAAGCCGAAGCACTTCAACCCCTCGAACTCCGGGAGATGCTGCAACACGAACTGCTCAACACCATCAACATGTACCAAGATGTCGGTATCAAAAGTCCGGAAACACTCTCCCTGTTCGAACGATAATTGTTAAACGCCACCCTACTGTAGGGGCAATCCCTTGTGGTTGCCCCAATTTCTTCTTTCGGCTGTTAGGCGCATACGGGATGGGCGCCCCTACAAGGGAACGTCAAGCACACTCGCCTTGCCGTAGCTTGTCCAATTCAAAATAATCCCCAGCACCGCTTTTAGGGGGCGGGCCGTTTTGAGCGCTTCGACGTAACAATTAAGCTGCGGATAGTAGCAGTTGAACCGCTCCTCCCTCAACGCCTCCGACGGCACATAATCCGACTTGTGGTCAACAACCCACAAACCATCCTCCGTCTCAAGAACCATATCGGCAAATCCTGACACCATGGTCCCGCTGCCATCAAGGGTCAGCAAAGGCAGTTCGGTCTCAACCATCACGGGATGGTAGTTTGCCTCAAGCCAGAGGTCAAACGAGCTGGCCGCAGCAGAGAGTGCCCTCACCTGCTCAACATCAAGCGGAAAACCCACCGCATCGGCAAGCATTGCACTGCGCCCGGGATGGCCAGTGAGCACCTCAAAAGCGCGGTGAATAATTTTGCCCTTCTCCATCGGATCATCAATACCCGCAAAATCAAGCGCCAGCTCACCGCCATACCCCTCCTCCCTGACTCCAGCGGGAACCCGGCACTCAACATTATGGAGCGAAGAGGGCGTTATCGCCTCCGCCGTGAGCCCGATCGGCAACGGTGCTGCCACAAGAGCCCTCCGCCCAAACAACGGCAGTAGATAGTCGCACACTTTCGGCACCATCTCCAACGTCTCTTTCACCAGACTCCTGCTTACCCTGCAAGGGAAGACAGCCCCTCCGTCAAAGCTCATGCCACCCTCAGCAAGTACGATCTTTGACGACGACTGCAATTCACGCCAATAGGTACCCTCACCCCCGCTTTTCGTACTCTCCAAATAGGAAGGCCACTCAAGAATCACCTTCTCACGTGCCCTCGTCAAGGCAACATAGAGCAGCCTGGCCGCATTGTCACGCGACTCCGGTAGCAACGCCACCCTGAATCTCTCTTTAGTCTGAATACTCGTAAAATCAGGATAGAGTTCAATCTGCGCCTGCTCAAGAATCTTCTCAAGGTTACTGAAATCCCTGTAATCGACCCGAGTTGCAGGCAAACGGGGAAATTCACCATCATCCATCCCGCAGACCGCAACAACCGGCCACTCCCTGCCTTTCGACTTATGCCAGGTCAAAAGCTGCACAGCATCATCATCAACCACCCAGGCTTCAGGCTGTTTGTTACCATCCTTGTCACGCTCAACCTTCCCCTTGAGCCATGCCTGAAAGGTTTTGATATCGGAACCATAATAGCCCCCGCACGCCAAAGCCTCACGGTTGGCCATCATAAACTCCCGACACTCCGCCTCAAGCCGCAGCAGATTGGCGCGGGCCTGAACACCGTTGGGCCACTCCGCAAGAGTTCGGTAAAAATCGAGTTCCACCAATAGGGCATCGAGCACCCCATCAACCGCCCTCTCTGTCGTTGTTGCAGCAATCACAGCAAGCTTTTCAAGAAGCGGCTCACTCAGCGCTACGCCCCCCGTCATGGCCGACAATGCCGAATGCAGCGTATGGCTTCCCAGCTCGGTCACCGCAAGATAAAGCGCCGCATACCCATCAGCAGGGTCCGCCACATAACTGAGGCAATACCAGGCCAATTGCACCTCACGCGACTCCAGCCACCCCTCCTCCTCAAGCTTGCACCGCAGACCCGCCTTGCGCAAAGCCTCGGCATAGGGCAGCAGCCGGTCATTTTTGTAACAGATAATGGCAATATCACCACCCCGCAACGGGCGATGTTTTCCGAGCTGCTTATCCCAAACCATCTGCGGCCCTGAGCCCTCAACCCCCTGCAAAAGCTCAACAAGCCTACTCACCGTCCAGGATGCACAAGGGCCTTTCTTCATACTCACCACAGCATCAAACACCTCCACAGCCGGAGTGAGCAGGCTTTTTATCCCAGCCTTTGCTTCAAGAGCGGTATAATCCGCAAACAACCCCTTCCCGACCAGGTTAATCCACTCCATCAGTTCATCCGAGGAGCGGTAGTTCTTGTTGAGCGGCCAGGTATGTTCCGGATTCTGGCGACACAACTCTTTAAGCAACCGCGCATCGGCATTCTGAAACCCCATAATCGCCTGCTTCAAATCACCCACAACAAGAGCCGGAACACCCTGGCGCGTAAGCGACCAGAGCAGGGAGAACTGAAGCGGATTCGTATCTTGAAACTCGTCAATCACCAGGCACTCCACCCGCTTTCTGAAAGCCTCAACAACCTCCCGGTTTGAGTCGAGCAGCCGGTGCGCAACGGCCAGCATGTCAATAAAATCAACAACCCCCCGCTTTTGTTTATCAGCAGCATAGAGCTCAAGCGATTCCGCCGCTGCGCCAAGCAAAGCACGCGCATGTTCAAGAGCATCCTGTAAGGGCCCCGGATGGCGCTCAAGTAACCCTGCCGCCGCAATCACCCGGCTGGCCAGAGCGTCATACCCCTCAGGAAGAGGAGATTTTCTTTTGTAGACCTTCAGTTTTGCAAGCCGGTTCCAGAGCGTCCAGTCACGCTCAAGCGCGTCACCCCGGGCCGCAAGGGTCAAATCGGCATAATCTTTCCACAACTTTTGGCGCACAGAATCCTTCAACTCGCCACCTTTCGAAACATCATAGGGAAACTCTGCCAAAAGAGCCGTCACCGCAGCAAGCAGTGGCGCATGGCCGCCCTCCGCCACCTCCTCAGCAACAACTCCATAGAGCTCCCTGATTCTCTGCTCCGCCGCAGGAATGAGCAAGAGTGCCCCCACATCCTTGCCGATGGAACGCAGCGTTGCCGTAAAGTCCAAAAGCCTCTTGCGGAACAACTCTTCAGAACTTATGCCTGTCGGATTCTTCGTGACGTAGCCAAAGCGCTCAAGGTTCTGCATCATCATCCCGGCACATGCAGAGCTGGCCAGCGCCCTGCCAGCAAGCAGCTTTACTTCATCGTCATTGAGCATCCGGGGCAAAGGCGAAAGCCCCGCATCAAAAGCAAACTCCCTGATCAGACGAAGCCCGAAGCCATGAATAGTCGAAATATAGGCGCGGTCGAGCCTCAATGCCTCTTCAAGCAGCTCAGCCTCCACCAGCCTCTCACGAATACGGCTGCGCAACTCCGCCGCTGCCGACTCAGTAAAGGTAACAGCAACAATTTTTTCAGGAACAAGCAGCCCCGCACTCACCTGCTCTCCAAGTGTCTTCTCAATGTGGTAGGTCTTGCCCGAACCGGCACCGGCAGGCACAATGGCAAGAGCTTTCAGCGGTTGAACGGTATTACTCATCAGTCGGCTCCCCATCATTTTCGAAGGTTTCATCAAAAAGAGTTCCCGGTTTCATAAAAAGTTGTACCAGAGGATTCTCAAGAGCAAAGGTCGAAAGCCCCCTTATTTTGTACATTTCATCCTTGTCACCCTCACCATTCAAACTCACCCTCCCCTCTCTCAACTGCCCGAAAGCCTCAACAATCTCGACCAAAGCCACCCGTGACGCATCACTCGGGATTTCATCAACCCCTCCAATATTGGTGAGCCATCCCCTCGTATTAGCCAAAGCATACTGGTCGTTCATCAGGTAGTAGAGAGTACCAATCTCCCCTGCCGATTTATAATGGTTCAGCCTCCTCTCCAGAACCCTTCGTTCTTCACCCTCGCTTCCACTCACCTCCTTCTCCTGCAAACCGCCGCTCTGTATCATGATTCGGTAGAGTTTCGCCTGCAAATCATAACCCTGCTCCATCCTTTTTCGCCTGCCAGTACTGGACGACTTCTTATAGTCCACCACCAGCAATTGCCCCCCGGCAAGCTCCAGCAACAGGTCAGCATTACCATGAATCGGCACCCCATCCAGCATCCCCTGCAAGCTCACTTCAGTCGCCACAACCTTTGCATCAAGAGCCTGCAACACCACACTCCATTGCCGGGCCGCCTTCATACAGTCCTGCTTGAGATGCTCCAGCTCAACCTTCCACTCACTGCGGACAAGAAAAGGGCACTTCTTTTTAATCCCCTCATCAAGCAACACCGGCACATCACGCTCAATCTCCTCCCATTCCGGCAGCGCATGTCCAACGGCAAAAAGGTGCTCAAACACATCATGCACAAGTGTCCCCTTTATCATTACACTAAGGGTTTCTGGAGCCCACTCCCTCTGGCGAAGCTTCAGCCGATCCAGCACCCAGGCCAGAGGCGAAACCAGCAAAGTGTCAAGCCTCGTCGGTGTTTCCGGCACCAGAGTTCCATCATCCTTACGCCCGATTTCAAGCAGATTCCTCTGCAACCAGAGATCCTCCTTCAACAGCCCGCGAGGTGGCAGAGGTGCGCCCGCCCCCGCAAGCGCAAGGTCTCTGGCCCTCAATCGCTCCTCGTTACTCTCCAGATTGATCATCAACCCCTCACCACCCTTCACCCCGCTGAAAAGCGCCGCAGCAAAGGTGAGACTGGCCGATGGTGCAAGCGGCTTGCCCAAAGCATCACGACTTGGCAAGAGAAAGGTAACCTCACCCTTCACCATACCAATCTGCCGCTTGAACAGCTCACGCTGCCTCTCACCGCACTCTTTTGAACTCACAAGAGAGAGCTTCAGGGCCTCATTCAGCTCACGGATATCATCATCGGTAAAAATGGTTGAGCCAGCAGGCAACGAGGGATAGTGCCCCTCAAAACAGCCAAGCACGTACAGCCGCTGTACCCTGCGCCACGGCTCATTATCTTCATAAAAAACCGCTACCCCCTCCCTCGCCGAAAAAGCAGAAGAGGCAATCGTCACCACTTTAGGCAGTGCACAACCTCTCAGTGCAGGCCAAAAGATACTGGTTGCACCATCAAGCTTGCCGATAATCTCCCGGCAAATACCCTGCGCCCGCAACCGATGAGTTTTCAGCCCCTCATCCTTGTTCAGCAATGCCGAAAAGCGGCCCAGCCTCTTTGCAAGTTCCAAAGGCTTTTCAGCACCCGCCCTGATAATTGCAAGCATTTCCGCAGCTTCAGGCGAGCCGCCCTCAAAAGCTTTCAGGCGGAACCGAAGATCAACAACATCCTGCGCCAGTCGATTGCCCTCCTCCTTTCCCCACGGCATAAGCGGCGAAACCAAAAGAGAGGCCAGTGCAATAACAGGAGCAGGCTTTTCGAAACTCAGCAAAAGGTTGTGCACCGCCTCAGCTCCAAGGTCACGACCGACATACTCAGCACGCAACCCCGAAACCGCTATCCCCGCCGCCGCAAACACCGAACGTATTGCATGGCTGTAATGCGCCTCTGTCGGCAAAAGCAGCGCAATATCAGCCTGTTGCAAAGAAGAATCATCGCGCAACGCTCGCTGAATCATCCCCGCCGCCACCTCAACCTCCTGCAAATAATCGCGCACAACCAGCCACTGCACCGATGTATCAAGCGCCTGCTTTGGCGGCAAGGAAAAGAGCCGTTGCTGCATGTGATACAGCGAACTTCCCGACTTTCCATCAGGCACGGCGCAAGCAGAACCAAGCAACCCTCGCAGTTCAAACAGCTCCGGCTCCATCGCCCCCGTATTGAGATGGCCAATCAACGCCTCCTGCCACCAGTTCAGATGCGGCCACTCCTTGCTGTGGTAAACCCGCATCGAACGAATCCGCCGCTCGGGAGCCACCCGCAACATCTGCCGCACTGGCAAGAGCCCAGGAGGGAGAATATGGCCCATAGCTTCATGCAGCCTCGCAAAGTCCATCACATAACGCTGCAACCTCGAACCAACAGCCAGCCTCTCCAACCCCTCAAGCCTCCCCGCAACTCCTGCCCCCTCCAGCAGCATCGCTAGGTGCTCTCCGATGAGAGCAACGATGTTCTTTTGCTCCTCAGCATGAACAGCCGCAAACGATTTGCTCCAAAAAGCATCCTTGAGATTATCGACCCCCTCAGCCAGCCGAGCCTGCCACTCATCCGCCACCAGAGGCAAAATGTAACTATTCTTCGCCTGCGCCAGCAATTCCGGCCAGGCACCAACAATCACCCCCGTCCGGCCACCCTGTTCAGCCACCAGCCGTTTCAGCCTCAACGCCGACGAAGCGTCAGGAACAAGAAGAAAATGGATCATAGAGAAATTGGTTACCAAGTTACAGAAGCATACTGCAAGTATACAAAGAGAAGAGAGACAAAAGCTGTCTGACACCCAAAGATTTCTTCACCAAAAAAAAATTTCATGAAAACAATCGACCTGAGCCGATCATCGAAGAACTGGCGGGGCAAGTCGGTGAGCAAGGTTATCTTTGTTAACATTGGGCGATCCGATGATATAGGCAGAGCCAAAACCTGTGGCCCGATGGAAGAGATAGACCTTGGCATGGAGACGGGTGCTCCTGGTATCGTAGGAAATCGGCGAGGCCCACCATCAGGCGCGGCGCTCTGAGTTGTTGTACACCATTTGCATTCAATAGATTAAAGCTATATGTTGCCGGGTATTCTTTCATCACTAAACCAGCAGAGGAGCTATCTGCGTGGCAAAAGCTTACTCATATCCAAGATATTCTACGGCACTTCAATGTTCTGGAGACTCTGAACGAAGGCAGAGTAAATTAGCTCTTGAGTACTATAATTTTACTGCAAATCAATAAATTATGCGAATAGCCATTATTTTGTTATTGATTTTATTGATGTTTTTATTCATTTAATCGGATTGACATTTGCGGAGTTCGAGCGGGCAATGCTTCGAGAGCGCACACAAACAAGGGCGTGTTGGAGGTCGCCGACCAAAGCTCACATCACAGCAACAGAAAGAGATTATCCATTGTGTTACGTCTGGACAGAAAACCGCAGCGGATGCAGCCAGGCTTTTTAATGTCCATCCAGCTACGGTATCAAGACTCATGAAGTTTACCAAAACGGCTATCACGGTAGGGACACTCATTACTGAGAGCCCCCCGCACAGATCCCGGCGAGCGTGATTCACGCACCGGGCTCCCACCTTGGGTATTTGGCGGCGAAGCGAGTTCCTGGCCATGGATGAAGGACACGGGGTGGTGGCAACCATGCATCCGCAATACGTGCAATCCTATCCCAGCGTGTGCGATCTTTCTGGCTGCGGTAGCGAAGCGTCCGACGCCATAAGTTCACTACGTGGTGTCGAAAAGCGTTAATGCTTTTGCTGTTGGTAGGCACTGCGTGGTAGGCGAAAAACCCACCCACCACTTGGCGCAACCACTTCCCCTGTTCTGGAATTGAATGGTGCATCCGCCGCCTCAATTCAACCTTGATTTCCGCAAGCTTCGCCCGCATTCGGTCTCGGCGTGATTTCCGTTTAAGCTGGAACCCGCCTTGGTGGTTTTGGCCACAGATGTGGGTGAATCCAAGGAAGTTAAAGGTCTCCGGTTTGCTCGCTCCGCGTTGGGAGCGATTGACCGCCGCAAAGCGGCCAAACTCAAGCAATCGAGTCTTTTCCGGATGAAGTGATAGCGAGAATTGCTCCATTCGTTTGTGTAGTGCTGTCTGGAAGCGTTTGGCATCATTAGCGTTATCGAAACCGACAACGATATCATCGGCGTAACGAATCAGGATCATATGTCCGAGGGCATGGCGTTTCCGCCATTGATTCGCCCACAAATCGAAGACGTAGTGGAGGTAGATATTAGCCAGCAACGGCGAAATGACCGCACCTTGCGGCGTGCCTTCTTCCGCAGCCGTTACCACCCCGTCTTCCATGAACCCCGCCTTTAGCCATTTGCTGATCAGGCGAATTACACGTGGGTCGCCAATACGATGTTCGAGGAAACGAATCAACCACTCGTGGCTAACCGTGTCAAAGAACCTGCTGATATCGGCGTCCAGAATCCAGTTCACCTTTGTGCGAGTGATCCCGACCGCCAGTGCATCCAGCGCGTCGTGTTGCCCACGCTTTGGTCGAAATCCATACGAGAACCCCATGAAGTCCTGCTCGTAAACTGCATTGAGTACTTCCACAAGTGCGCGCTGAACTATTTTGTCTTCCAGCGCTGCAATACCCAACGGACGTTGTCTGCCATCCGGCTTAGGAATGTACTGCCTTCGTGACGGCTTTGCCCGATAGGTGTTGCTGTGAATGCGTCGATGCAAATCTTCGAGGTTAGCCTCCAGATTGTGCTCATAGTCCGCCCATGTCATACCATCCACTCCTGCCGTTGCACTTCGTTTCAGCCATGAGTACGCATACAGTAGCAGATCAGTATCCACATGGTGCAGTAACGCTGTGAACCGTTCCTTCTTCTTGTGCTTTGCTGCTTGCCGCACACGGTCAAGCCGCTGGGACACGCTTTCCCGGCACTGAGTCCGGCGCATGCGCAGCTATTCCGTGTTCCCCTTGGCCTCCCCCCTTGGCTCCATCAACTCCGCACCCGCATTCACAGGTTTGTTCGCCGACTTCATAGCTACTATGGAGGAGTCTGACTTCTCCTGCCCGTACATCATCAGCTTCGGCTCCTCGCCTTCCTGATGCGGGCCATCGGTTGATATTGCCACCGACGGTCAAGCAAGAGATCTCCCGGTTCCCAAACAAGGAGCGTACGAACATGCCAGGGTCTTAGACCACGCAGGGCCATTGCTGGGCTTGCGATGGCGCCCAGCACTGTGTTGCCTTCCGCTACGCTAACAGCGTCGGCACCCTGAACTTTATAGCTTTCGCGGCTCAATGGCTGGCCTGCCCGCACCCCTGTCAACGCTTCGCGACATACCTCACGATACGTCACGCATGACTCGGGGACAGTGTGACTCGCTATGTCTTCACTGTGAAGAACTTTCATCTTTTACTCCTTGCCGGTCTCCCGGCGCACTAACGTGCTATTTTTTCCGTTTCGTGAGCAGACCCCATGGTGCTCGACATTTCCTTCATCCACGCATTGATACGAACCTTGTTAGCCGCATCTGCATCCTCCTGCTCAAAAGCCATATCCCCCCTTTATAATTTTTGCCCTCCAATAACTATAGAACAAGTATACCAAAGGGAGAGAGACAAAAGCTGTCCTACACCCATAAATATTTTCACAGGGAAAACTGAATTCACCACTTTTTTTTGACCTCAGACAGCATTTGTCCCTCATTGGTGAGTATACTGTACCAATGAAACAAAAGGGAGAGGCAAAAAAACCAAAATAAATCAGAAGACTGATAACCCTTATCGATACCGCGGCTCACCAACCCTAAAACTCATTCAAAGTCAAGCGGCTCAAGACCGTTAAACAGAACATCAAGTCCTTCGCCTCTGTACAACGGTGCTATGTTGCCATTTTGTTCAGCTTGAGGATCGAAAGTCTCCGACAAGCTTGTGAAAAGTATAGAGGCAAAATATCCGACACGACCAACATGTTCAAATGCCTTATAAACTTCCTGAAGATGAGCAGGACGGGCAGCATTTTTCAAGGGATATCGTGCCGCACGAACAACTACCCACTCCGGACCAGTTTCACCAACAAACCATAAAGAAGGGTCTGCATCAGGGTTACTGAACCACTCTATCACCTCTATGCCTTTTTTTTCGAATTCTTCCCTTATAATCGTTACAGCAAAGTCATGGAGCTCCCAATCCGTCATTTCGATTGGAACATCACTTTTCAATTCAAATGGGTTAACAGGCAAACGTGTTTCAGCATCCAGAAGACCCCAACCCTTTTCTGCAGCAGCCCATTCCCCCAAACACTTACGCATAGGCAGAACACAGGCATAACCTTTGCAGCGTTTAGCTATTAGGAGTAGTCCTTTGGTTGTACTGGTTTCTTCGAGTTTATGGTCAACATCCTCCAACTTGACAAAAAACAACTGATTACCAAAATAGAAGGACATGTGCTCAAGAAAAGGCTGGAGTGGTTGTACTTTATACCACTTAAGCCCACCCACGACGTGATATTGAAGATGCTTTTTCGCCTCATTATAGCAGTTTTCAAAATCTTCAGTAATCGGCACAAAATCAATACCAGACATACAACCTCCGTGTGTTATTCGTTAACTTATTTTCCCATAATGCCTAAAACGATTCCGATGATGACAAGAAGAATCAAAATATTCAGGCAGCTTTTTGCAAAAAACGGGA
The DNA here is from genome assembly GCA_903838025.1 of uncultured Chlorobiaceae bacterium. Taxonomy (GTDB): domain Bacteria; phylum Bacteroidota; class Chlorobiia; order Chlorobiales; family Chlorobiaceae; genus Chlorobium. The sequence continues at coordinate 415 of CAILXB010000108.1, read as the reverse complement.
GCAGCTTGATGCATAGCGAAACTGCAAGTACCAGAAATATGAAGTGAAGCATCTGTTACAGTACGAATTGCCCGATTGAAAACATTATCTTATTTCAGAAAGATAACCTCCTTACTCGGTCAAAGGGTGTCTGAGGTAAGGAAAATAACGAGTGACTGACTAAAAAGTACAAGTTACACCCTCATCAAACAATTGCCCATTTTTTTTCAATATAAACGGAGGCACACAAAATGGAACTGGAAAAGCTCATTGGGGACTTTTTACACACAATCGGAGCAATACCTTACTTACTTTATTTCTCATTGTAAAATATTTTCGTAGTTAATCATACCATATCAAAACCAAAAAATTTATCTACATGAGGCGTCATTGAGATTACTAACTTTTTTACAATAATCGGCGGCCCACCTTCGGT
>CAILXB010000107.1 GCA_903838025.1 uncultured Chlorobiaceae bacterium | reverse complement strand
AGTGAAATGCTACTATTACTACTGCGTTGATCTGTAACCGTCAAAAAAAAATCTCGCATCGCAGCAATTAAGCTATTTGCGTTCAATTCGCTCTTGATAATCATTATAAAAATATCTTTATATCTTTGAGTAAGACAATTTCCAGAAATATACAAAATAATACTGTTTGATACTCAAAATATTACGAAAGTCAAATTTTAAACACCAATGGATTCAAGGGGTTCAGGTCAAAACGGGAATTGCTGTCACAATAGCCTCTCTTGCTTCCAGCGAATGTATCGTCGTTAACTCTGTGATTGGCAGGACAAAACCTCTCCGCTATTATGATAGATCCGTCATTGTTATTCTTGGTTGAGCTATTGCTGCTGTTGTCATTCTGCATTGGGGTGTACCTTTTTTTCAATGGTAAATGACGGGCCGTGTGGCGGGCTGCTTGAAGAAGATCAGATCACTATACACATTTTCGTAGGATAATAACCTCTTTTCGCTGTTTTTTTAAGTTGGGGGGGCAACCCTCACAGGTTATAAACGCTTACCCCCTGACGGTGTGGAACTCAGTTTTTTTCTCGCTGTACTGTCGGCACAAAATTCTTTTGCCGTCCAACTTTTGGGAGACCGAGAATCTCTCTGGCGTGGTCGAGAGCGTCGTCAATGTTGCCGAAAATGTTCTCTTCACCCAGTTCGTCGTACAATCCGTATTGCTGCAGGGCAAAGAGGGGTTGGGCGTGAACGCCTGAGAGTATGAGCCGGGTCTCTGTTTTTTTGCAATCTTTGAGTAGATCTCTCATCATATTCAGCCCCGTGGCGTCGATGGAAAGGACACTTCGCATTCTGATGATCCGAATTTTTGGCGCCTGCTCAACAATGTGCATTGCCTCCCTGAACTTGCTGGCTGCACCAAAGAAGAAGGGGCCACTTATTTCAAAGACCTCGACACCATCAGGCACTTTCCGTGTCACAATCGTATTCGGGTCATCCTCTTCGTCGCGATCTGTCAGCTCTTTTGTAATGACACCGACATTGGAAAGCTGGGCCATGCGCTGCATGAAGAGTATAACGGCGAGGAGCATTCCTATTTCAATGGCGAGGGTAAGATCAAAAACAACGGTAAGGCCGAAGGTGGTCAGCAATACAATGACATCGCTACGCGGGCTTTTGAGGAGTTGCCGGAAAACGTGGATTTCGCTCATGTTCCAGGCAACAACAATGAGGATTGCTGCGAGTGCAGGCATCGGAATGAGCTTGGCCCATTTGCCGAAGAGCAGCATGATGAGGAGCAGCGTCAACGCATGAACCATCCCGGCGATAGGGGTTCTGCCGCCGTTTTTGACATTGGTCGCCGTTCTTGCGATTGCTCCGGTGACGGGAATGCCACCGAAGAGGGGAGTGATGATATTTGCAGCTCCCTGGGCAATCAACTCCATATTCGACTTGTGCCGACTGCCGATCATGCCGTCAGCGACCACGGCCGAGAGCAGCGCTTCGATTGCGCCAAGCAAGGCGATGGTGGTTGCCGGCATGATGAGATGCTGTATTGTGGCAAAATCAACCGTAGGGAACGTCGGAGCTGGAATCATGGAGGGGATCTCTCCAAAACGGGATGCAATGGTTGCTACATTGAGATGAAAGTATTGTACAATGACGGTTGTGGCAATAATGGCAATGAGTGAACCAGGAATTTTTCGTGACACTTTTGGCCAGAAGAGGATAAGCAGGAGGGCAAGGGTGCCGATCATGAAACTTGGCAGGTCGAATGTCGGCAGACTTTTGGCGTAGGATGCCCATTTACCGATAAAGTCGGCAGGTACGACGGCGATGTCGAGACCAAGAAAATCTTTGACCTGGCTGGAGAAAATAATGACGGCAATACCGCTGGTAAACCCTACAATGACCGGATAGGGGATAAACTTGATGAGCGATCCGAACTGGGCAAAGCCCATGATCATGAGGATAATGCCCGACATGATGGTCGCTATGATGAGGCCGTTAATGCCATACTGCTGGACAATTCCGTAGAGGATCACAATAAAGGCTCCCGTCGGGCCGCCAATCTGAACCCGGCTTCCTCCCAGAAAAGAGACAAGAAACCCGCCGACAACGGCGGTAATAAGCCCCTTTTCAGGGGAGACTCCGGATGCTATGGCAAAAGCTATCGCCAGTGGCAGGGCAACAATGCCGACCATGATGCCAGCAATAACATCCTTCATTATCCTGTCCGGGGTAAGCTCCGGCAGGATTGAAAATAATTTTGGTTTGAACATGATAGCGTTTTTGAAAAAAAATGAACAAGTAGCCCTTGGTAGGCTTGGGTTTCTATATAATCTTTTTGTATTCTTTTATCAATGCTGAGCGTTTTTGAGTAAAGAAAAGCCGTTCTGCTGCTCTCAAATCGCCATTGCAGGCTGAGAGCTGAAAGCTGTGAGCCGTTAAAAGTGCAGTTCAGTAGTTTATTCATTGTAAATTGTCCATTGTCCACTGTAAATTGTCCATTGTCATGAACCCATCTGAACCGCAACAGCAGCCGCTCTCCAATGAGGAGTTTGATCTACTGGAAAGTTTTATAACCTCCGACTCGACTCCGGAGGATTGCCTTTTTTCTATTGAAATGGTTGATGGTTATATGACCGCATTGGTTGTTGGCCCGGAGGTGATTCCTACAGAGAGATGGCTCTCTTCTATCTGGGATCAGGAGAACAATGAGCGGCCTGTTTTTTCTTCTGTGGCGGAAGAAAAAATGATTCGCAACTTCCTTGTGCGCCATTTTAACACCATTGCGCAGCAATTTGAAGAAGATCCCGATGAATTTTTTCCGTTGTTTGAGCAATACGGTTATGCTGATGAAGAGGAGAAGAGACTCGCCGTTGAAAACTGGGCACTTGGATTTACTGTGGGGATGGAGCTTGCACATGCTTCATGGAAACCTTTTCTGGAAGATGAAGAGAGTGCGCAATTTGTGATGCCCATGTTTCTTCTTGCCAAAATAACTGACGATTTTGATGATTTGACGGAGGAAGATTTTGATAACATGACACTGTTAGTGCCCGGATTTATCACCAGAATATATGATTACTGGAAAGAGGCTTGAAAAAGCTGACAGTAGAATAAATAATAAATAAAAAAGAAAACATTTATGGCTACAACAAAAGAGAATCTGACCGAGGCATTTGCCGGTGAGAGTCAGGCTAACCAGAAGTACCTTTCTTTTGCTCATGAGGCGGAGAGCAAGGGGTTTAGCAATATTGCAAAGTTGTTCCGTACGACCGCTCAGGCTGAGCGCATCCATGCTGCAGGCCATTTTGAGGCTCTCGGGGGAGTAGGCTCAACTGCCGAAAATCTTGAAGTGGCAATCGGGGGAGAGATATTTGAGCATACCGAAATGTATCCACCGATGCTGGATCAGGCTGAACAGGATGGGCATCCCGCAAAACGGATGTTTGCTTATGCTCTCAAGGCTGAACGGGTTCATGCCGAACTCTATAAAAAGGCGCTGGAAGCGGTGCGTAATGGTTTGGATATCGAAGACGCCGAGGTATGGCTTTGCCCTTTCTGTGGCCATATTGAGCTTGGCAATCCGCCTGAAAATTGCCCTATCTGCGGCGCAAAGGCTTCACGCTACGTGCAGGTCTGAGGGTTTGCTGCTGGTAAGTTCCCATTTTTTTCTTTCTGGTACAGAAGAATACAACAGCATATCGCTGCTCACTGAGCGATATGCTGTTTTGTTGAGAGCAGGAGTGTTGCAGCAACAAGGTCAAGTGCTATCGAGATCTCTCTTGCAAGGTTAATTTCCATGACCGGGTTGTAGAGTATGGCCAGCATGGTGTATGCGAGAGGGAGCAAAAAGAGTTTACGCAGAAAGTTTTGGTAGGCTCCCCATGCAAAGGTTCCTGCGGCCACGATTTTCACCAGCTCGAAGAAATCGGCGGGTAGAGGCAGGGGTAGTGTTGCGAGCAAAAGAAGTGCTGCTGTGATGTAGACGGCTTGTACGGGCATAAGGGTGAAGAGGGTTGCCAGGTGTTTTCGAAAAAATTCATTTTTAAAAAAAAGCCGGGCGGAAATTGCATCCTGCTTTGATTTTTGCATAGGTAAAGATACAATAAGCTAATATATCTTTTGAAAGCCGCTTTTCCCCGTTGAGGTACTCTCTCTATGCATGAATTTGATTTTCTCGGCCAACTGGTGCTGATAGGAGCATTGGCCGTTGTTATTATTCTGGTTTTCCAGCGGTTGAAGATTCCGCCGGTTATCGGGCTGATTTTTACGGGCATCCTTTTTGGTCCGTCGGGTATTGGCGCGGTTTATGATCAAAAAATGATTTCTACGCTCGCTGAGCTTGGTGTTGTCCTTTTGTTGTTCACGATTGGTCTTGAGTTTTCGCTTGACGACCTCAAAAAACTGAAAAAAATTGTGCTGGTTGGCGGTGTTGCCCAACTTCTTCTTACGGGTGTTGCCATCAGTTTTCTCTCCTACGGGTTCATGCTTGCTATAGGAAACGCCATTACTCCTTCTGCAGCCCTCTTTCTTGGATTTTCTTTTTCGGTCAGCAGTACGGCAATATGCCTGAAGATTCTGGCTGATCGCGATGAGCTGACGCTGCAGCATGGCCGCTTTGCTTTGGGGATTTTAATTTTTCAGGATATCGCGATTGTTCCCCTGATGATCGGCATTAATTTTTTAAATCCCGATGCCGCCCCCTCCTTTGTAATGGTGGGTAAAAAAATTGGCCTTATCGTGCTCTTTGCTACGGTTATTTTTTTTGGTTTCAGGCTGCTTATGCCGAAAATAGTTCGTCTTATTTCTTCTCTTCATGCCAGGGAGGTTTTGGTCATCGGGGCACTGGTGATCTGTTTCGGCGCAGCTTATCTGACCTCGCTGGCCGGTTTGTCGCTTGCCCTTGGCTCATTTACTGCCGGTATGGTGATTGCAAGTACCGACGAAAGTCATCAGATAAGTGTGACCATTGATCCCTTTCGAAAAGCGTTCAGCAGTATTTTT
>CAILXB010000106.1 GCA_903838025.1 uncultured Chlorobiaceae bacterium | reverse complement strand
TTCGATTCGGCTTCGCCTCACTCACTTCGGGCAACGCTGCAATGTGCATGAAGAGCGTCTGCGCGCTTCGCTTGCCAGCAAGCCAGAGGTGGCAATGCGATACCGGCGCACTGCAAGCCTTCTTTCACCTGCGCGGGAAGAACTCGCTTCATTCCGCCGCCGCTCCGCTTCGCTGCACGCAGCTCCATGAATCGACCCGCTCCGGCTCCAGAACGTGCAGAGCGCCTTGTCAGAGACGGTCAGCAGGGGGAAGAAAAGCGCCCTTGAGGAACAAGAGCGCCAAGAGAAAGCAAGCTTGCGCCCTGTGCTTTCGGTGCCCGTCACTTCCGCTCTGCGCAATCGGCGCTCGCTCACTCAGCCAGGCAGCGCCGATTGCACTGCCGCTCCAGCGCCGTTCACCTCCAGCCCGGTGACGCGCAAATGAAGAAAGAATAGTGCAGCTCCGCCGCACGTCAGGCAGTGCGCACCCTGCTTTGTGGAGCTTTAACGCTTGGTGCTGGCGCACTGCCTGACGACCGGCTCCGCTGTGGTAGCATTGCACAATACAGCATTGCCGCTCCTGCGATTCGGCTCCGGCAGGCTCCGCCTCACGCACTCGGGAAAAGCTGCAATGTGCATGAAGAGCGTCTGCGCGCTTCGCTTGCTGGCGTCGTAACCATACATCAGGCGGCTGGTGCCATTGGCCGGTCGGGGCCGGCCAGCATTACATAATGGAAATTATACACCCGGCGCTGGCGCGCCTACACGGAGTACCGTGTTGTATAATTTGACATTATGTAAAGTCGGGTTTTGGCGGGCCACCTTACCTTTGGCGCTCCTTCTATGTAGCTCAGTATTTTCATTTAGTGAATTTTTATTGTATTATTGAAGTGCTGATTCCGTCAAATCATAAAAAGGAGAAATCATTACTACCGTACAAGAAAACAGTACAGCAATGCTTGCATTGCACAAGGAGAGAGCTGAACTCAAAGCAATAATCGCGGTCAATGAGAGGAAATTGAAGAGAGTTGCATACGTCAACCCTGCCCAAGAATCGGTCTTGTGCAATCTTCTGAGTCAGCTCCATGTACTTGACATTGACTCCACTCAAAAAAGAGAGATGACCGGCTTATGTTTACGTCTGATCGAAACCCAGGCGACTGCCAAGAGGCTGAACATGGAACTTTCAGAGACGGAAACCATCTTTATCCTCGGACTTGAAAAAAAACATCCCAACCTCAACAATCGCGAGTTGAGGATATGCCTGCTTATCAAGATCGGTTATGATAACGAAGAGATCGCAATGAGAGCCGGGGTCACGAAACGAGGGATAGAAAGCATTCGTTACAAGATCCATAAAAAACTTTCTCTTGGGAAAAACGACGCAATAAAAAAATACCTCGAAACCCCGTTTTTAGGTTGACCGCAAAGCCCTCACTGCCGATATCCGCCTCTTGCTCTCCCACACCCGCCAAGCCCGGTCAACCGCGCCCTCTTGCTCCAGCTCCCAGGCTGTCACGCTTTTTGCAAAAAACCTGCAAAAAGCGCGTACCAGCCCTCCGCTTCCGCAAGAAGGCGCTCAGGAGTAACCTGATGCTCACGGAAGAGCGGCAAAGCGCCCTGCCGGAGTACCGGCAAGGCGAATTTCAACATGATCGCTCGCGCCTCCGCGAAAGGGGATGGCCCCCTGTATACCGCTCCGGCGCGAGCTTCAGCCCGGCTTCGCCGTGCTCTTGCCAGCGGCTTTGTCATGCTGCTTGCCCGGAATTAAGGCAAGCATCCCGCCAAAGCCTTGCCACCAGCAATCACAGCGATATACCCGGTCTGTCATGCCGCTTGCAAGAAAAAGCAAGCGCCCCGCCAGCCCGAACGAAAACACGCAAAGCAAGCAGGTTGGGCCGAAACGTCTTTCGGTAAAGCACCCTCTATTCATTTCGGCCCAACCCCCTTGCTTGCAGAAGAGCAGCAAGGCCGGAGTACCGCCCCTGCTGCATGAAGGCAACCGCTTCGCGGATAAAAAGCATCCCCCGTGGGACGGGCTCAAGATATGCCAGTTTGCCTTTTTGCACAAGGGCCGTTCGCTTCCGCGGGGTACCTTGTGCAGCTCACTTCCTCCCTTGCACAAAAAGTTTGCCTGGCATGGGGAAGCCCTTGTCCCCCCGGGGAATGGCTTAAAAGCCATATTGCTCAACCAAGCACTCACAGCCATGCAACACTATTCACACACTCTGCCGCTTTTCACCAGCGAAGCCGCCACCGTCACCATTCCTCGCTACGGAATCCGCCTTGTCAGGGAATCCCAGATCATCTACACCAAAGGCATTAACGGAGCAGAAATGGTCGTAGACCTCTGCCACACCATCGGCCTGCAAGAACGCGCCAGTGAAGAACTCCATGTTTTTTATCTGAATACCAAAAATGACGTTATCGGCATGGAACTGGTCAGCAAAGGCACCCTCAACGCCTCACTCGTCCATCCCCGCGAAGTCTACAAAGGTGCCCTCCTCGCCAACGTAAACTCAATCATGGTCGTCCACAACCATCCATCAGGCAACCCCGAGCCCAGCAGGGCCGACAAAGAAGTAACCACCAAACTCATCGAAGCAGGCAACATCCTCGACATCAACCTCCTCGATCACA
>CAILXB010000105.1 GCA_903838025.1 uncultured Chlorobiaceae bacterium | reverse complement strand
GGATCACTATTTCGGTTCTATTCCTGACCGTGTGCTCGAATTCATGCAGGATGTTGAGCATGAGCTCTATCTGCTCGGCATTCCAGCCAAGACCCGTCACAATGAGGTTGCCCCTCACCAGTTTGAAATCGCTCCGATTTTTGAAGAGGCCAACATTGCCGTCGATCACAACCTGCTGGTCATGGAGGTGATGAGAAAGGTTGCCGACAAGAAGGGATTTGCCCTGTTGCTCGCCGAAAAGCCTTTTGCCGGTATCAACGGTTCAGGCAAGCACAACAACTGGTCAATCGGTACCGATACCGGCATCAATCTTCTCGATCCCGGTCATACACCTGAAACGAATGTCCACTTTCTTGTCTTCCTTGTCGCTGTTCTGAATGGCGTCTACAAGAGAGCAGATGTTCTGAGAATGTCTATCGCAAGTATGGGTAACGATCACCGTCTTGGTGCCAACGAGGCTCCTCCGGCTGTGGTAACTGTCTTCCTCGGTGAGCTGCTTGAAAAGGTGCTTGATGCTATCGAGAGCGGCAAGGTTGACCTGAAAACTGAAAAACAGGTACTGAACCTCGGCCTTTCACAGGTGCCACTGGTCAACAAGGACTATACCGATCGTAACCGTACCTCACCATTCGCCTTTACTGGCAACAAGTTTGAGTTCCGTGCGGTCGGCTCTTCACAGGCAGCTTCAGTGCCGAACATGGTGCTCAACACCCTGATGGCCGAAGCCGTTGATGAGATTGCCGATGCTATTCTGGCAAAAATCAATGCAGGAAAAGAGCGGGATGCCGCAATTCTTGAAACCCTTCGTGAGCAGATCACCGCTACCAAGCCGATCCGCTACCAGGGCGACAACTACGCTGAAGCCCTTCAGCAGGCAGCCAGAGAGAGAGGCTTGCCGAACCTGAAGAACACGCCGCAGGCTCTCAGAGTACTGCTCAAGAAAGATGTTCAGGATATGTTTATCAAGTATGGTGTGCTCACTGCAGAAGAGACCAATTCACGTCTGCACATCCGTCTTGAGCGTTACGTCAAGGGTATCGACATTGAGGCCCGCACCTTGCAGCTCATGCTGAAGACCTTTGTCATTCCGGATGTTTCCGAATATCAGGGAGAACTTGGCAACTCCTTCAATACCCTCTATTCTGCGGCTGAAGTTATCGGTCTTTCAGAGAAAGCACTTGGAAGCCAGGCCGAAAACCTTAAATTCCTGGCCGAAAATCTCTCGACCTTGATTGAGATGACTGCCGAGCTTGATGAAGCTATCGAAAAGATAGAGTCATTCGCCACCGAGTTTGAGAAGGCCGACTACTGTGCAGACGAACTGCTTCCGTTCATGAGCGAGGTGCGTGTTGTCGCCGACACTCTTGAGCAGATTGTTGATCGCAGCCGCTGGCAGCTTCCGACTTACTCGGAAATGCTCTTTCAGCACTGAACTACTCTCCAACAGGATTGAACCAGGAAAAGGCTCGCTTCGGCGGGCCTTTTTTTGGTGCAAAGTGAAATTATTCTATTGCAAAGGTTGAGTTATGCCTTATTTTTAAGTTCGCTATGCACTTATTCTGAAAAGTAACCCCTACACCGCCATGCCAGAGGTTTTTCACTATCCCATGAGCTATCCAGCTCTATGGCTTGAGTACTATTTTTTTGCAACCTGGCTGCTGGGGATGCTCTTTCTCGGGCTGGTGTGGGCTCTTTTTTACCGGTTCGGAAAATTTACTTATGGTGTTGATCTGGGCTGTTTCTGGAAGACCGCCCTGCTCGTTCTGCTCACTACCGTTTCGCTTGGCGGGCCCATGTACTACAACACCCGTTTTGCCGGGGAGCATGGTCAGGATGGTGATTCCGTAAAAATTGCCAGCGACCAGTTGCTCTATTTAGACCGCAAGGGGAACGAAAAAAAATTGCCGCTTGCCGCGATTACGGCCATTTACCAGGAGAGCATTACCTACAACCCACCGCCAAAAATCTTTATTGTTGCTGCCAAACCGCCACTTCGCGACTCACTTTTTGTTACAACAAATCTTCACGATTACCAGCGTTTTCTTTCCGATCTGTCGAAAAGAACCGGTATTGAAGCCAGGCTCCGCTGATTTGTTTCAGGATATGTGATGATGCTTTTTTCCGGCCAGCAACCGCCTTTTTGTGACCTGCTTCTTGTGGTTGAAACAGGCAATACCGTCGCTTCGATTGCGCTTTTCAGGGGCAGCGAGTGCCTCGAAGTGCACAAGGTACCCTCTCCCGTCATGAGCAGCCGCGAGAAGGTCGCTGAGCAGCTTCTGCCGATTCTGATGCACTATCCCTCACTTCGTGACGCAGTGCTCTGCAGTGTGGTGCCTTTGCTCGATCAGCCTATCATCGAAACTCTGCGGGCCCATCTGTCGGGCGAGGTGGTGCAAGTTACCTCCTCCATGCAACTTCCCTTCACGCTCCATTACGACTCACCGGAGAGCTTCGGTGCTGACCGCGTTGCCCTTTGCGCCCTCAGTTGCCAACTCTATGCGGGAGAGGCCGTTATAGCCCTCGATATTGGTACCGCCATCACGGTTGACGTGCTTGATTCTGCTCGGAACTACCTTGGCGGCCTCATTATGCCCGGTCTTGATCTCATGGCAAAATCCCTGCATGAGCATACCGCACGGCTTCCTCTGGTTGGCATTGAGCGTCCCGAAACACTTATCGGACTCTCGACGGCTGAGTGCATCAGGAATGGAATTGTGCTCAATTGCGTCTCCGGTATTGATGGCCTTCTCGTAAAAATCACAAGGTGGCTTCGTGAGGAGCGGGGTGAAGAGCGTATCAGGGTAATTGCAGCGGGCGGCAATGCGCCACTTGTTACCGCTATGCTCGACGCATCACCCGTGGTTGAAAATCATGCAGTGCTCAGGGGCAGCAGTTTCCTCTTTTCGCTCAATGCGCACTCTTCCCGTTGAAGAATTTCTGCCCGTCGTTGATGGATTGCAGTACAATACTCTCTTCTACATTCTCCTCCAGTAGAAATGCTTTACCCAGCTTTTTCAGCAGCACAAAACGGAGTTTTTTATCCAGCTTTTTCTTGTCGGAGAGCATGGCGTCAAGGAGCAGTGCGCTGTCGATATCAAGAAATCTCCGCTTCACCAGCCCTTTTGGAAAACGGAATTTTTGCAGCAGAGCGAGTCCGCGTTCAAGTGAGGGCTGGTCGAGATAGCCAAGATTGTGCGATAAGAAGAGAGCGCAGACCATGCCAATGGTGACCGCTTCGCCGTGCCGCAGGTAACGGTACTCGGCAAGCTTTTCAAGTCCATGCGCAAAGGTGTGGCCAAAATTGAGCGTTGCGCGAAGACCGCCCGTTTCACGGAAATCTTTTTTGACAACATCAGCTTTGGTGCATGCACTTTTTTTGATCGCTTGGGTCAAAAAGGGCTCCTGCAAGCTCATGATCTCGGCGAAGTGGAGGTCAAGAAAGGTGAAAAAGGGCTCGTCGGCGATAAAGCCATATTTGACCACCTCAGCCATTCCTGCATAAATTTCCCGCAGTGGCAAGGTTGCAAGGTAGGAGGGGTCAATCAGTATCAGCTCTGCCTCATGGAAGAAGCCAATCAGGTTTTTGCCGAGCGGATGGTTGATGGCCACTTTGCCGCCAATGGAGCTGTCGGTCATGGCCAGCAGGGTGGTGGGGAGCTGGATGATCGGTATGCCCCTGAAGTAGCTCGCAGCAATAAAACCGCCAAGATCACCCACAACGCCGCCTCCCACGGCAAGCAGGTTCCAGCTCCGGTCAACATCAGCCTCAATCATGCTGCCGTAAAGGCGGTAGGCTGCGCTGAAGCTTTTCGATGCCTCCTTTGCCGGAACAACCAGCTCTTTGTACAAGAATCCTTCATCCCGAAGCGTTTGAAGAAGCGACGCCCCGTAGAGCTTGCGGGTGTGTTCATCAAAGAGTACCACGGTTTTTTTTGCAAGAGCATGGCTCTTGAACAGTGCTCCCAATCCGGCAATAACCGGTGTTGCTACAACAATTGTACTCACAGCATCTCTTTTATTGTTGATCTTCGGCATTTGCAGAGGTATTCCGCACATACCGCTCTATTTTGCGGGTAAGCTCTTCGACGGTTGACCCGATTCGTTTTACATCGGTCTCGACGGTGATGTCGGCACTTGTATAGCGCGGTTCCCGTTTGGCAAGGATTGTTGTGATTTTCTCCTCAATCTCTTCACGTGAAAGCTTTCTCCCGTTCTCCCCCTTCAGCAAGGGACGGTCGGTCTTGTTGCAGAGCCTGCGGGCAAGGATTCTGGATGGTGATTTCAGATAAACCATGGTGCCCGATTTCTGTATCAGTGCGAACGACGGGTCGTTCTCCAGCACCCCTCCGCCAAGGGAGACCACCAGCCTTTTCTGTTCGACAAGTTCTGTCAGGGAGCGCAGCTCAAGAGCCCGAAAGTACTCCTCACCGTTCTCTGCGAAAATTTTTGTAATGCTTTTTCCTGCACTCTTTTCAATACTCTGGTCAAGGTCAACAAACTCATAGCCGAGCGAGTTGGCCAGCAGCGGCCCTATTGTCGATTTACCCGATCCGCTGAACCCGGTTAAAAAAATGAGGGTGTGTTCTCTCTTCACGACGGCATGTTCAAAATCTCTCTGTTTTATCTACGGCTTGGCACAAGTTGTGCGAAGTTTCACGAAAATAAAAAAAATCTGTCACCTCCTCTCCTAAAAAGTCAGGATTGCGTCGTTATGCCCATTTTTCCTGTGCACGATGCCGTCATAAAGGCCTTTATCTCCTCCCAAGCCGTAAGTATCAGAAGAGAGGGAGGCTCGTTTGAGGTGCGTTGCTTGCTACCATATTAATGGTATTTATAGGGTATATGCTTGGATTTTATGATGATATAGAGCTTTATTGACCACTGTAAATCAAACAATACTTGCAATGAACCATCAGCTTAGATCACAGAACAACCTTGCCAACAGCAATTTCTCTTGTTGTTGTTGCCGTATAAACATTCAAATGCGGAAGAACCGATTATCGACATAGCTCCCTGGCTGTTCAGGGTTGATTATGACAAAGCCGGTTTTTTTTAGAAAGCCGGCTTTTTTTTGTTTACAGGATTTTTATTCGTGAATCATCACAAACAACTTAAGAGTTAACAAAGGGAGAAAAATAATGAAAAGGATTTTATCACTGACTGCAATGTTTGTTGCTTTGTCATACGCACCACCAGCTTCGGCTGAACTGAAAATTGGCGGTGAAACATCCGTCCGCTTGAGGGATGATTTTGGACACACAACAACATACGGCGTCAAAACATCCACTACAGATCAATATTTCCAGTACCGCCTTCGCCTGAAGCCCTCGGCTGATCTTGGTGATGGCTACTTCTTTAAGGCGTTAGTACAGAATGAAAACGCAGCAGGTGGCTGGCAAGGGCTCTATGCCAATAACACTGAGCAGTACAGCCTTCAGGTTTCGCAGTTTTACTTTGGTAGCAATAATGAAACGAGTCATTGGGCTCTTGGACGTATTCCTCTCGGAAGCCTTGATAACCCAATTCTTGATTTGACTCTTTACGCAATCCCTGGCCCCGGCCCATTGTCAACAGCGGCCACTTCTGCCGGGAGCACCCCAAAATTGTATGCCGTCGATACCCCGGTATCCACAAATCATTTCGATCGCCTTTTGGGTATTAACTATGGAATCAAGCTTGGCGATGGCGAACTGAACGCGGTGCTCGTTAATTTTGATAATGCATCAACTACCACGGACGACAAAGGGTTGTTGAATGATGGTTATGGTCTTACGGCAATATACAAGGCCACGGTGGGAGATGTCACCATTGCGCCGCAGGCTTATGTTACCTTGACTCACCTTGCCGACAATCGTGCGCCTTACAGTTTTGGTGCACAAGCATTCATTCCTGTTGGAAAATCAAAAGCCACACTCAGCGGATTTTATACCGCCGACAAGAATACCTATCGTGGCAGCAGCTATAACTACAGCGGTTACATTTTCAGACTCAAGGGTGAGTCCGGCCCGGTACTGGCCTGGATTGACTACAACAAGACTACCGACAATCTAAACAGTAAAAATTACAATAACACCTTTGTCTGGGCGCAGTATAAACTCAGTGTGCATGAATCTGCCACAGGAAACTTCAGTTTGACCCCGACCGTCAGGTATCGTGCAAGCCGGGAAAATAACACTGTTGGCACCATAGATAACGATTTGCTGCGCACTGAACTCTATGCAACGGTGACTTTTTAACGGTTTAATGTTCCTCCGTCCGGGCACCTGCAAGAAAAGTCGTATGGGGACTTGGGGGTGAGTGTGTGCATCTTGATTCTTCAGTGCTGCCCGGATATTTTTATTGCAAGGCGATGTGGGTGAGTGGTCTAAGCCAAGGGTCTGCAAAACTCTTTATCACAAGTTCGAATCTTGTCATCGCCTCTGATTATAGTATTATTTTAAAAGATTTTAATGTTCTGTATTGTTGTTAATGGAACAATTGTAGAACAAAAAGCTTGATTTTTAGCGATGTTGATTCTTCCTGCGCTCATCCGGGTGACGAAAGAAAAATGTTCTCGGGTGCATTTTTTTTCGTCACCCGGATGTGTTTTTATTGGTTGTCACATCACCTGAATCAACTCCGCAAAAATAGCAATGGCTGCGGGATGAAGCCCTCATTCCAGTGTATCAAAAATTCATTCGTACGTAGTTAGTTGGCAGCTCATTCCGTCTTTGCTTTTTGAGCGAAAGGGCAGTACCAACATTTTGGTGAGCGGAGGAGAGGGTCAAATTGCCGCAGTCAGCCCCTTTACCCGGAGGTTTTGATGGCATTGTGAGATTTATAGCATGGCCATCCTGAGTCCCTGTATTAAGAGGAAACTGTTGATTTTGCTGTACTCCTCCTGAGCATTCGGCTGACAAAAAAAAATGTTTTTGGTTGCACTCGCTCGTATTGTCGCGTTGATACTTTTTTTTTGTAAAAAAAGTAAAGCAACGTTTCAATCGGTGTCAAGTAATGCTAAATAATGTTTAAACTATCGCAATGTAACTCGTGGTGATTATTAATACTCTTTTTCTTGTGCTTCCGACAGCAGGAGTGTGTTTTTAAAACCAGAGTTCTCTCTCGCTGAAGTGCTTATAAAAAAGGGATGGAGAAAAGCCAATGAGCAATTATGTATGGGATTCAACCCTTCCATATTTAGATTATTTGCAGGCAAAGAGTTTTGTCAGTGATGTGGAATCGGTAACGTGTGAAATAGAAAGAAAGATTTCAATGGATATATTGCGTAAGACACGCGATATTATTGCATCGGAAGAGTTGATAAAGGAGTCAATGGAGTTGGTCACGGTCTTGTCTGCCGTGACTGTCAGCTCACTCAATAATGGGTTTGAACAGTTGCTCTATAGCATGGATAGTGGTTTTAACCGTTTATCCGATAGGTTGGAGCAGAAAACCGAAGGCATTTCTGAGCTGGATGCAACCTTTCACTGGGGCTTTGGAGCAGTTCTCGCATCGCTTGGCCACATGAATGATTCCTTGTCGGAGCTGGTTAAAATTGCAAAAACTCCTGATCAGACTGTTGCATTTAATTACTTCGAAATTGCACGCGAATTATTCCGCCAGGGTCGTTACCGGAAAAGTCTTGAAGAGCTTGACAAAGCGATATCGGGTGATCATACCTTCGCTGGATATAAACTCGAATGGCGTTTTCATCAGATGAAAGGCACGCTTCTGCTTGGTTTTGCTGATTGCGATATGTCATTTTGCGATCTTGCAAAGGCTGAAGAATCTTTCTTCACTGCTGCTTGTTACGCAAAAAGCGATTATCCGCACGATGCAGGTCGTGCATTTCTCTCTGCCGGTTGGTGTGCTTATTGTCAGGGCAAGATGAAAGAAGCCCTTGCCCATACTGAGCAGGCAATGGTTCTTCATCCAGAAATGGGTGAGGCATTTTTTCAGGCTTCCAAGGTGCAAATGGCTCTTGATAAGGTCGATCGTGCATTTCCCTTGCTTGCTGAAGCAATAGAACTTGACGGCTTCTTTGCGCTCAAAGCCGCTGGAGATGGTGATTTTCGACCACATGATGCAAAGCTGAGAAGCTTTATTGAAGCGCTACGCAAAGAAAAACACAGCCAGTTCGTGCTAAATGCAAAAGCTGCTCTTGATAAACTCAAGGGATTTGAGCTTGCGCCTGAAACCGCGAGTGCGTTACACTCATTTTTTACAGAAGGTGCCGATTGGCCGCTTATAGATATTTTGAACTTGGCGCAGAATTTCGACAACTTCAAACGGCTTCCGATTGTTGAGAGAATCAAGGCACCCGGTCAGCAAGTTTATATAAAGGAGACCTGCACTGAACAAGAGAACTATTTTGAAGATTTTGTGATAAAGTCGCGTTTTCCCTTTAAAAAGGCTGTGACAGGGAAGCAGCAGAAAACGCGCATGGTCACGAAAACAAGGATAATCACAAAACACTCGCCTGCTTCGGAGGTACTTTTTGAGTTTTGCCCGATTTATGCCGGTTCGTTCAGAATGGGAGCAAATGACGCCAAAATTGATCGAGATTTTTATCTGGGCCGCTATCCGGTTACACAGCAGCAGTGGCAAGCTGTTATGGGAGATAACCCAAGTCAATTCAAGGGTGAGCGTCTGCCAGTGGAAAACGTTTCCTGGGATAATGTTCAGACCTTCATTGAACATTTGAATGTACTCTCTGGCAATCAGACCTACTGCTTGCCAACTGAGATTGAATGGGAGTATGCCTGCCGGGCAGGCTCTACTTCAACATACTATTTTGGTGATGACGCAAGCCGTTTGGGCGAATATGCTTGGTATAACGGCAATTCCGGTAAGACGACTCATCCAGTAGGAGAGAAAAAACCGAATAGCTGGGGATTGTACGATATGGCTGGCAACGTTTGGGAATGGTGCAGAGAAACGGACGGTTCGGGGAGTATCCTCTGTGGCGGGAGCTGGTGCGATTTTGTTGAGCGCTGTGGGTCGGGCGATCGTATCAACGCTATTCATGACCGTCGTTACAGTCGGATTGGTTTTCGTTTGGCCTTTTTTCCATAGTCGGTGATCAGGGGTTCGTGGGCAGTAGTAAGGGAGACTGTGCAGAATGGGCTGTCGTAAATTATTTATCGTTAGTTTTGCTGGCTGCCGTGCAATTTGTGTATATTTGTACAGTATTAATAACTTGTTGCGGAGATTGCAATGAAAATGAAACTCTCTCTTTTCGGTATTTCCCTTCTGTCCGCATTATTTTTTTCAATACCCTGTTTTGCTGAACTGATTCTGACCACACAGGATTTGACTGATGAAACGAACTATAAATACGGGGTGAAATTCTATGCAAAAAACACCGAAAATGTTACCCTGAACGCCCGAGCCTATGTTACTTCAAGAGAAAACGTTAATGGTGATGTGGTACTGGGCGCTTTTCTTCTTGATCCAAATGTCACTGTTTTGTATGGCACGTTCACAGTAAGTGATCAAAGCAAGGCGTGGTCTGTAAATACTGAAGTAAAAACAGACGCTGATCCTGTGCCATAGGGCAGGTAAAAATTGGGCATTCGCTACCAGCCAGTGCGGTAAAAATTTTTTTCCATTGGTTGCCAGCTCAGGCTTGCATTTTGAATACAAGGGTGCAGGCAATTTTGTCGTGCAACCCTTGTTTTTTCTCTGTGAAAGCGACCATTATGTATCCGATGCACAGAAGGAGACCGGAAAGAATCTTTGCCCAATATCGGCCGTTGGCTCTGCCAAAGCTGATTCGATTTCCTTCTTCATCGGTTACTCTGAGTCCCAGTAATTTTTTCCCCAAAGTCGCTTGCCATATTGATGATTCAGAAATCGTGAAATAAAGCCAAGTGATCAGGATTCCTGTGATATTTCCTAATGCTTCTCCGGCTGAAGAAATTTCTGATGCTGAGGATGTGCCTGCCATTGATGCACCCAGCGCAAAACCAAGTGGTAAGACGATAATGATACCTGAAACGGCGGTAATCACGATATCAATAATCCACGCAAGCGTTCGATACCAGAATCCAGCATAACGGAAAGCAGGCTCTGAATGAACGTTTTGAACCGGATCCGGTTGCAGGGCTTTTGTTTCGGAAGTGGTGAGTTGAGTTCCACATTCTGAACAAAAACGGGCGTTATCTTCACTTTTTGTACCGCACTTAGAGCAAAACATTGTGATCCTCCTCGAACTAAATTATTTTTCTGATCCGGAAAAAGCTGATGTTCAATCGAGTTGTGTGAAAGCCGAAGTTACGTATTAAAACAAAAATAAGAACGTTTTCTGGCAATATGCCTGCGAACGTCGAGTCCACTGCATCTCGTCTTTGAGCGAGAGGGTAGAATCAACATTTTTGTGAGCTTTGACGGCATCTTGGCCAACTTTGTACGGCTTTTGTGAAAAAGTTGGACTGAAGTTGATTAATTGTTAGCTTGAAATACAATGCTTTAACAATTTTTCAATATTTATTGTTGTCTTGTAAGCGATAAGTATTTGTATATTGTAATATTTTAAAAATGGAATTGTCTTTAATGGGGAATCGGGTTTTGAATCAAAAACAAGTAATTCTGAACAATGCTGCATTTCGAGGTTAACAAAGAGAGCTGCACGCAGTGTGGACTCTGTGTGGCTGACTGTCCGGCCCGCATCATTGCGATGGCTGGAGACGGTTATCCGTTTATTGCTCTTGAGAAAGAGTCAACCTGTTACCGGTGCGAGCACTGTCTTGCAATCTGCCCGGAAGGGTCGATTTCCATACTGGGGTTGAAGGCGAGCGACAGCAGGCTGCTCAACGGTGGATATCCTGATCCCGTTGCACTTGAGACGCTCATCAAGGGACGCCGATCGGTGCGGCGTTATAAGAATGAAAATCTTGATCCGGCACTGTTTCAGCAGCTTCTTGATGTGGCGTGGCATGCACCCACAGGGGTCAATTCCCGTCAGGTTCGTTTTACGGTGCTCGACGACAAGGAGAAGGTTGCAACGCTTCGCGATGAGGTGATGGCAGGTCTGGTGCGGTTGACCAAAGAGGGGAATATGACGAAAGGGAAGGAGTACTATACCCGATTTATTGATCTGTGGGAGAAGCACAAGGTCGATATCCTCTTCCGTCATGCGCCTCACCTGCTGATTGTAACGGCTCCGAAAGATGTTGCATGTCCGGTGCAGGACTGCCTGATCGCCATGTCCTATTTCGAGTTGTATGCCCAGGCTCACGGAGTCGGGACATTGTGGAATGGTTTGGCAAAAGGGGCTATCAGCGACCTTTTGCCGGAGCTCAGGCAGCGTCTCGGCATTCCCGATGACCATCTGTTTGGTTACGCCATGTCGTTTGGTATGCCAGCAGTTCATTATGCGCGAACCGTCCAGCATGGCCCGGCTATTATTCATAGGGCGCTATAGGGCAGATTGAGGAGCTGGCCAGTGCCTTCAGCAATGGTGGTCATTGACGACGCTCGATGCAGAATTACGGAATCACCTTTTTCCAAGCACTTATCGTCATTCCGGTAACCCTATTTAAATGGCGATTATGTGGTTGCATGTTTCAAGATAAGCAGTTTGCCCGCTTTTATCGAAAATTCGCGGAAAACCTCGCCCTTCAGGGCGGGGATGGATAGCGTGGCCACTGCAAGTGGCCTGTTTTAGTTTGGTGTTTGTTGTTGTTCAATGTATTCCCGAATAATACTGATCGGAGCTCCACCACAAGAAGCCGCAAAATATGATGGTGACCACAACGCTCCCCCCCATAGATTACGCTCAATACAAGGATAACGCTTCTTCCGAATCATTCTACTTGATACCCCTTTTAAGCTATTCACTAAAATAGAAACCGACAATTTTGGCGGATAGGTTACCAGCAGGTGGACATGGTCATGTTCGCCGTCAAACTCAATAAGAGTAGCTTCAAGATCAGTACATATACTTAAAAATATAGTTTTTAGATCATCAAGCACCTCTCTGGTGAATACTTTTCTTCGGTATTTTGTCACAAAGACCAAATGCACATGAATATTAAAAACGCAGTGTCTGCCGTGTCTTATTTCTTTGTTTTTCTCCATAGACTGAATATATTAAAGTATGAAACTCTTGCAAGCATACAAATTCCGGATTGAACCAAACGGGGAACAACAACGGCTCATGCGACGAATCGCTGGCTCGTGCCGTTACGTCTGGAACAAAGCGCTTACAATTCAGATAGCGAACCACGAAGCAGGAATACAACATACCAACCATTTCGGTATGAACGGTTGGCTCCCTGTCTGGAAAAAAGAAAAAGATATGCTATGGCTCAAAGAACCCCCTGCACAACTCTTGCAATCGGTACTCAAAGATTTAGGCTGTTCGTATAAGAACTTTTTCGAGAAACGAGCAGCGTATCCAAAGTTCAAAAAGAAAAGCTCCAAT
>CAILXB010000104.1 GCA_903838025.1 uncultured Chlorobiaceae bacterium | reverse complement strand
GCGGTTAATGGCTGCTGTTACGGAAGAACCACCACTTCGGATCAGGGTGACTATTTCAAGTATTGTGGCCAGACCTTTTGGGAGTTTATCTCTTCAGACCCACATCTCTACACAGAGCTTATCGATCCGCTGGGTCACAAGGCTCAGGAAAAAAGCAAAGAGTTTCAGGAATCCTATGGCCGGATGCTCAATAAATTCACCTTTCAATTCGGGAGCGAGTATTGCGACGACAGTGGTGCTATCAACTGGCAAAAACTCGTAGCCTTCAATTCATCTGCGATCCCGTCGCCGGAACGCCGATCGACGACATGAAGAGCCTGTATTATTATAATTTAAAGTAACCTATGAGCGTTCAGAAAAAAGTTGTTGTCGGTATCTCGGGCGGGGTTGATTCTGCCGTTTCGGCTTGTCTGCTTGCCCAACAGGGCTACTCGGTGACGGGGCTGAATATCCGGGTGCTCGACTCCCTTGATGAGGGCACGTCACTGAAGTCTTCGCCGCTTGTGATCAGTGACCATCCTGATTTTCAGATTCCCGTTTTTACCCTGAACCTGAGCCGGAAGTTTCGCGATGAGGTGATCGGCTATTTTCATGAGGACTATCTGGGCGGCAGAACGCCCAACCCTTGCATGGTCTGCAACAAGAAAATCAAATGGTTTGGCCTCTTTGAAGGGCTGAAACTGCTTGAGGCTGATTTTATTGCTACGGGTCACTTTGCGGCGACCGATTTCAGTGACGGGAGGTACCGACTCTACAAGGGGGCTGATCCGGAAAAGGATCAGAGTTATTTTCTCTGGATGCTTACCCAAAGCGATTTGGCAAAAACCCTCTTTCCGCTGGGGGAGCTGACCAAACCGGAGGTTCGTGAGCTGGCCCGCTCGTTTGGTGTCAGGGCGGCTGAAAAGAAGGAGAGCCAGGAGATCTGCTTTGTGCCGCAGGACGATTATTGCAGTTACCTTGCGGGTGCAATTCCCGGTTTAGCCGAACGGGTGGCGGAAGGCGATATTGTGGATGAGTCGGGCAAGGTGATTGGCAAACACCATGGCTATCCCTTTTATACCATCGGACAGCGCCGGGGGCTCGGTGTTTCGGCCAAGGAGCCGCTCTATGTCACGGCGCTCGACAAGGAGAATAACCGCATTGAGGTTGGCAAAAAGTCATCCCTTAAGTGCCGGTCGCTGGTTGCTTCAGGAATCAACTGGATCGGCATTGAGGAGCCAGAAGGCGCAATTGAGGCCACGGCGAAAATCCGCTATCGTGACCGCGAGACTCCCTGCACGCTTGAGCCTCTTGGCGCGGGGACGGCAAAAGTCTCATTCTCTTCACCAAAAAGTGCTGTAGCAAGGGGGCAGGCGGCGGTCTTTTACCGCGACCGCGAAGTGCTCGGCGGCGGCTTTATTTCGGAAGTCATTCATCCATCCAAACCGTAACCATATTTTTTACCATGCTGCAACGACGCCATCTCTCGCTCACCTATCTGGAACTTGCTCCAAAAAAAACGGAACATGCACCACTCCTCATCATGCTGCACGGTTATGGCAGCAACGAAAAGGATTTGATGCAGCTTGCCCCCTCTCTGAGTCCGGAGTTCCGCTACATCAGTGTACGGGCACCGCAGGAGATGGATTTTGGCATGTTTG
>CAILXB010000103.1 GCA_903838025.1 uncultured Chlorobiaceae bacterium | reverse complement strand
CGATGAATGTTTCGTTGTAAAAGCTGACGTTGCCGCCGGTGACCGGGGTATTGAAGGCCCGGCACGCTTCGCCCATTCCTTGAACGGCGGTTTTGAACTGGAAGTAGACCTCTGGTTTGTAGGGGTTGCCGAAATTAAGGCAGTTGGTTATGGCCAGTGGCTGCGCTCCTGAACAGGCGATATTTCGGGCACATTCAGCAACGGCAATTTTTCCGCCAGCCAGAGGGTTCAGATAGACGTAACGGGCGTTGCAGTCGGTTTTCATGGCAAGCCCTTTGCGCGATCCCTTGATACGGATCACTGCTGCATCGGTATGACCGACCGGTGTGACGGTGTTGGTCTGCACCATGGAGTCATACTGACGATAGACCCATTGCTTGCTGGCAATGTTGGGGCGCGAGAGCAGCTCAAGGCTGATGGTATGGAAATCAAGAGTAGTGTCGGCTTCAAGTTGGGCAATTGGGGTGTCCGGCTTTTTTTCGATGGCTTCGCGGATATAGACCGGTGCGCCCCCTCCAAGTACCAGCGTTTCGGCTGGAATTTCGGCGACCACTGCGCCATGCTGTGAAACTCTCAGCATGTTGTCGCTCGTGACACGCCCGATGGTGACGGCGAGCACATCCCATTTGCGGTAGACCTCCATGATCTTCTCTTCAAATCCCTTTTCGGCCACAATCAGCATCCGCTCCTGCGATTCGGAGAGCATGATTTCGTAAGCACTCATTCCTGCTTCGCGAATCGGGACAAGGTCAAGGTCAATCTCTATGCCGCCCTTCCCGGTTTTTTCAATTCCGCGAGCACTCATTTCAGAGGTTGAGCTGGTGATGCCGGCGGCGCCCATATCCTGCAGGCCGACAATGTAGCCGGTGGCAATGGCTTCAAGGGTTGCTTCGAGAAGCAGTTTTTCGGCAAAAGGATCGCCAACCTGAACGCTTGGCCGTTTGTCTTCGGAAGCTTCACTGAGATCTTCGGAGGCGAAAGTTGCGCCATGAATGCCGTCCCTTCCTGTTGATGAGCCGACAATCAGCACGGGGTTGCCTTCACCGAGGGCGGTTGCGCTGACGGTTTTGTGGTGTTCAACAATACCGACCGACATGGCATTGACCAGCGGGTTGCCGGTATAACCCTCTTCAAAATAGATTTCGCCACCGACGGTAGGCACTCCGAATGAGTTGCCGTAATCGCCAATGCCACGTACTACGCCGTCAACGAGGTAGCGGACATGGGGATCTTTGGGTGAGCCGAAGCGGAGCGAGTTGAGTGATGCCACCGGGCGAGCACCCATGGTAAAAATGTCGCGGTGAATTCCGCCAACACCAGTCGCCGCTCCCTGGTAGGGTTCTACGGCAGAGGGGTGGTTGTGTGATTCGATTTTAAAGGCGACGGCAAGGTTGTCGCCGATATCAACCAGACCGGCATTCTCTTCACCGGCACTGGTCAAAAGGGCTCCGCCATCGCGGGGAAGGGTCTTGAGCACCGCAATGGAATTTTTGTAACTACAGTGTTCTGACCACATGACGGAAAAAATCCCGAGTTCGGTAAAAGAGGGGACTCTTCCGAGAATGGTACATATTTTACCGTACTCTTCACTGTTCAGGCCATGTTCTGCGGCAAGGGCAAGGGTGACTTCAACTTCAGTATGTTTCATAGATCCTTTCGGGGTGGTTCATTTCAAGGTGAATCATGATGGTTCAAGCCTGCTGGCCGCAACAGTTTTTATATTTTTTTCCGCTTCCACAAGAGCAGTCGTCATTGCGGCCGGGCCTGTTTTCGGCTACGGCTGGCTGCTGAACCTTGGCTGCTTCCGGTTCCTCATCCTGATTGACGATGGTATAGACGCTTTCGGCAGCGAGATGCTGTGCAACGAGCCGTTCTTGACGGCCAGCAGCTTTTCGTTGGCGCTCTTCCATCTCACGCGCCTCATTGGGGTCGACGGGGAAGAGTTTGAAGGCAAGCGAGAGGGTTTCGAGCTCTATTTCGTGCAAGAGATCAATGAAGAGACGGAATGCCTCCTGCTTGTATTCGAGCAATGGGTCTTTCTGGCCATAAGCACGCAGATTGATTCCTTCACGCAGAGAGTCGATTTCGCGACGGTGCTCTCTCCAGCGAAGGTCAATAACGCTTAAAACGGCAT
>CAILXB010000102.1 GCA_903838025.1 uncultured Chlorobiaceae bacterium | reverse complement strand
TCTATAGCTTTGACAAACTCATGAGCGCTTTTTGAAAAATCAGATGTCGTAATAAAAATGCCTTTTCGGGCACGTTTGCCTTGTAACGCACCGGCAAACTTTTGAATTTCCGGTCGGGAAACCGTTGTTTCCCATCTCTTTGCCTGAATATAAATGATGTCAAGGCCCAGCCGATCTTCTTTGATGATACCGTCGATACCTTCATCCCCACTTTTTCCGACGGCTTCACCCGCATCTTTTATTGAACCGCCATAGCCCATTTTAACCAGCACTTCAACCACCACTTTTTCGAAAAAAGCTGGTGATGATGATTTTAACTGGAGAAGAAGTTCATTCGCAAGACTTTCACGCAATACCATATATGCATCTTCCAGTCGTTCAGCGGGAGTCTTTGTTTCCTGCTCTTTTGGGGTTAAATCTTCAGTGATCTGATTATTCTGATGTCCCTCTTTGACTGAGCGGTATTCTGGAAACTTGCGAAGAAATGCCAGATTGATCACTTTCGGGTATTCTCCCAATACAGCCACTCCTCTTTCAGTGATTCGAAAAACGCCCCGTCGCACATTTTCAAGAAGAGCCGCCATTTTCAAATGTGCCTTTGCCCAAGCTACACGATTATCAAATACGTGCTGCTGACCGCTTGGCAGCATTTGCTTGAGTATTCCGGGGAAAGTGTACCACTGATTCCGGGCGAAAGTGTACCAGCCATTCCGGGTGAATATGTACCACCGATTCCGGAGCAAAGTGTACCACCATTTTCATGCCAGATTTGGTGTTAGAACTTACAAAATTATTTCCAAATTCCTTCTTCTCAATGACTCACCTTTCAACTCAATTCGGTGGGCATTTCCGACTAATCTATCCATGATTCCATCGGCAATTGTAGGTTCCCCAATTACGTCATGCCACTGCCCAACAGGAAGCTGGGAGGTGATCATCATAGCCTGCTTTCCATACCGATCTTCAAGGATCTGCAGCAGGGCAATACGTGTCGTTGCGTCAAGGGGTTGGAGACCGAAATCATCAAGGATAATCAGATGGGTTCGTTCTATTTGATTGAGCACCCGGACAAAGGTGCCGTCAAGTTTTGTCTGGGAAATCTGTTCAAGAAACCGGTTCATACCGAAGTACATGGTTCGACAGCCAAGTGAACAGGCCTGTCTTCCCAGTGCACAGGCAAGATAGCTCTTGCCACACCCGGTCGCACCGGTAATAAGGACATTCTCGCCCCTCCCTATAAAACTGCAGTCGGCCAGGCTGATCAGTTGATTGCGTGTCAGGTTTCGGGCGGCATTGCAATGTACCTGTTCAAGTATGGCTGGATAACGGATTTTGCTTTGCTTGAGATTCCGCTTGGTGCTTTGTTCTTTGCGATAAAGCTGTTCAGCGTCCACAAGCTTGCCGAGCAGGGTGTCGGCCTCCGGCTGCTCGTGGACTGGCAGCATTGTAGCCGCTTCATAGGCTTGTGCCATGCCATAAAGGTTCATGGAGCGAAGCTGGTCAAGGGTCAGTTGTGTATTCATTGTCATGGTGAGGTTAAGGTTAATTGTAGACTTCTTTACCACGGATATTGGTATGCAGCGGAAGCATGGGCGCATGATTGTCTCTTACTGCTTCTGCTTTATCTCTATTGTTTTCAAGGATGTTATGGACAAGTCGGTAGCTGACGCTGGAGACTTGGAGAGCTACCCCACAAGCAGCTTCGAGTCGGTTTGTTCCATACTTTTTCTGAAGCCGAAGGATGCCAAGACAAGCATCAAAGCTTTGCTGTACATAGGCTTTTGAACTCAAAATCCGACGAACGGCTTCCTCGGTACAGGGCCCAACAGCCGCCGCTTTCCTGGTAAAGTCTGCCTCAGTCCATCCCTGTTGCTCATGGTATCGGCGATGGGATTCCGGCATGTGTTCCGGTACGGTGCTATAGATGCCCCGGCGACCGACGATGCGCTGATGCAGGGCAATGCGCTGAAAATCCAGAAAGACCTCAACCACCGCTTCGTCGTAGATCAGTTTGACCAGCTTGCCGATATACTCATGAGGCACACTGTATTGACAGCGATCTTCACCCAGGATGACATGATAATTTTTCTTGACCGTGGCTGTGGTTTGACGCTTGTAGACAAAATCGGTCGGCGGCAGTGGCAAAAGTAGCTCCTGTTCCAGCTCCATAAACCGCTCTCTGCGACTTTTGCCATAGTCAGTCATGAGCCGGTCATTGGCATCATCCAGCAGCTCCCGAACCCGGCACTTCAGGCCGTTGAGACTGGTAAATTCCTCATGGCGCAGTCGTGCGTAAATCTGGCTGTAAGCAAGGTGCACCGTGCCTTCAACAGACGGTTTGTCTTTCGGTTTTCTGGATCTGGTTGCCTGCATATTGGTCTGGTAGTGCAGGGCCCACTGCACCATAAGTTCATTGAAAAGAGGCTCATAGCGAGATGCTTTTGTCACCACCTGTTTCATGTTGTCGCTCAGGATGTTTTTTGGCACACCGCCAAAATAGGCAAGCGCCCTGTTAAGAACCGGAATCAGATGCTCCTGCCGTCCTGAAGAGAGCGGTTCAACATAAAAGAAGCTGCTACAGGGCAGGGTGCAGACCAGAACCGGGCATTCGAGACGTTCTCTGGTAAGCGGGTCGATAGTGCAGAGGGTGTCTCCAGCAAAGTCAATCTGAAGGCGGTATCCCGGCTGACGCTGCTGGGGCATAGTGACGTCATGCTGTTGTGTGTATTGATCGAGGTAATAGCAAAACTGGGAGTACTGATATCCGGTGGGACTCTGCTGAAGATATTCTTCCCATAACACCTGTTTGGTCACATGAGAGCTGCCCTTCTTGGCGAGTTCATCGGCAAGACGTGGAAGCTGGTCGTTGAGAATAGAACAGCGCTTATCAGTGCTTTTGGCTGTGCGGGTTGGATGAACCAAAACCGAAAGATCGTGATCAGGCAAAGAAAACAACTCAGCAAATGATTGCCCGCTGCTCTGAAAACGATGCAAATAGTTCTTAACCGTGATCCGGTGAATACCGGTACTGCGATGAATTTCCCGTAGGGAACAACCCTCCATCAAGAGCTGGATAATACGTCGTGTCTGTAACATAGTCAAGGCTTTATTTGCCATGGTAATACCTCCGTTTTTTGCACGGAAGGTACTGTTTATGATGTTACAAATCTGACATGATTGGGTGGTACACTTTCGCCCGGTATACCTGGTACACTTTACTCCGGTACAGGTGGTACACT
>CAILXB010000101.1 GCA_903838025.1 uncultured Chlorobiaceae bacterium | reverse complement strand
CTGATTGTTTTTAAAGATGTTGACAGTGTTGAAGCTGAATTGGTCACAGAGAATGTTGCGCTTACAGATGGCGGAGGTGATCAGGCTGAGTTGATTGGTCAGGAACTCAGGGAGGCGCAGAATGAGATTTTGATTATTCGCGAAGAGATGCAGACCTCCCAGGAAGAGTTAAAATCGATGAATGAAGAGATGCAGTCGGCCAATGAAGAGTTGCAGAGCACCAATGAAGAGCTGACAACCTCCAAGGAGGAGATGCAGTCACTCAATGAGGAGTTGCAGACGGTCAATCATGAGCTGCAATCGAAGGTGACCGATTTGTCGGAAACCAATAATGACATGAAAAACCTGCTCAACAGCACCGATATTGCAACACTCTTTCTTGATGATGCGCTCAATATACGCCGATTCACCAATCGAACGTCGGCAATTATCAAGCTGATTGCGACCGACATTGGTCGTCCCATCACCGATATTGCTACTGAGCTGCACTATCCCGATCTGATTGATGATGCGCGTGAAGTGCTTCGCACCCTTGTGTACAGTGAAAAACAGATTCCAGCAAGTGACGGCAGGTGGTTTATTGTCAAAATTATGCCCTATCGTACGCAGGAAAACAGGATTGTCGGGCTGGTCATTACCTTTACAGACATCACTGCTGTCAAGAAGTTTGAGGGCTCTTTGCAGGAAAGTGAAGATCGTTTTCGCTTTTTGTTTGAAGCTATGCCTGGTGGCGTTCTCCTCCAGGATTCTGATGGCCGAATGGTGATGGTTAACAGGGAGGCGGAATATCTGTTTGGAATTTCTGAAAAAGAGGTGCAGGGAAAAATGACGGAGGAGCTGCGATGGAGTGCTGTTCATGAAGATGGCTCCGCATTTACGGTTGGCGACTATCCCTTTCAGCTTGCCTTGCAATCCGGCAAGCCCGTTAAAGAGATTATTATGGGTCTGTTGCGACATCCTGACAAGGATTGCCGCTGGTTCAAGGTCAGCGCAGTGCCCCGTTTCAAGGCGGAGAGGGCACAATCAGTTCAGGTTGTCTCAACATTTTATGAAATACCAGATCCCAGGCAGGGGAGTAAGAGTGCTGGAAACGAGGAGTGTCAATCATGAACAAAAACAGAGTCGGCCCAGTCGAACTCTCTGCATTGCGGCGCAGGGCAGAAGAGCGTCTCCAGAAGAGAGGAGAGAACAATCAGGCATCCCCGATGTCACCGGCTGAGATGCACCGCATTATTCATGAATTGTCGGTTCACCAAATTGAGCTTGAAATGCAGCAGGAGGAGCTGTTGCAGTCGCGCGATGCAATGGAAAGTGTGCTGGAGCGTTATACCGAGCTCTATGATTTTGCACCGGTTGGCTACCTGACGCTTGCGCGTGACAGTACCATACTTGAAGTGAACCTGACGGCAACCAGAATGCTTGGCGTGGATCGCTCACTCTTGAAAGGGGCCCGCCTTGGATTTTTTATTGATCATGAAGGGATAAAAAGTTTTAATGCACTGATCGAGAGGGTTTTCAGCCATAAAGAGCCCCGTTTTTGTGAGGTTATGCTGTTGCATGAAGAGAACTCGTTGACCCCACAATGTACGGTGCGTATTGATGCAATCGTTCATGATGATGGCCAGTCATGCAGAACGGTACTTTCGGACGTTACCCACCAAAAGCAGATTGAGAGGGAGAATGCAGAACTTCAGGCAACTCTGCTTCAGGCACAGAAGATGGAGTCGATCGGCAGGTTGGCGGGTGGTGTTGCCCATGAATTCAACAATACGTTGCAGGTAATGCTTGGTAATATTGAAATACTTATTGCGGAGAGGGAGTTTGAGGGCACGATGCGCCTTTCACTTATGGAAGTGCGGAATTCGATCATGAAATCAGCAAGGATTGTGCGTCAACTGCTCGCTTTTGCCCGGAAGCAGTTTATCAATCCGACCACACTTGACCTCAATATGGCGCTTGAGGAGATGGTGACGAGGCTTGAACGATTTCTGGGAGAGAATATCAAGCTGATATTTACACCGGGTGAAGGACTTTGGTTAGTTAATATGTATCTGCCTCAAATAGATCAGATCATGATCAATTTAGCCCTTAATGCAAGGGATGCCATGAAGAAGGGAGGGAGCTTTTTTATTGCGACCCGTAATGTTGTGGTTGATGTTTCATTTGCTCAATCGCATCCTGAAATTGTACCTGGAGATTATGTGGTGCTTGAGATAAGTGATAACGGATGTGGCATGGACAAGGAGACGCTTGATTCTGTTTTTGAGCCATTTTTTACCACGAAATCGATGACCGAGGCAACAGGTCTCGGGCTTGCCATGGTCTATGGGATTGTTCAGCAGAACCTGGGCGCCATTTTTGCCCGCAGTACAAAGGGAAAGGGAGCAACATTTGAGATTTATTGGCCTCGAAGTGCCGCAAAAGAGTCTTCTCCTGTTTCTTTATAATTTTTAAGAAAAAAAAAGAGGTTTGACCAATGATCCAGAAAGATAAACTGATCGAGAAACTTAAAGCAGAAACGAGAAAGGATGAGAGGCTTATTTCCGTCTATTCTGATCATATCCGGAATTCGATGGTTCACTCTCCGCTCCGAAAAGAGGTGGTTGTAGAAATAACCAATATGCTGCAGAAGCGCAAAGAGGTCTCGGTGGCTCATGAGGCTGCGCGCAACAAACTTGTTGAATCCATTATAAACAGCGACAGGGATGTATATTAACGATGATCTGCTCACTTTTTTTGGTTCCATGATGGAGCCCGAGGTGCGTATAAGGGATTTTTATAGCAATCTTGCGGCTGAGGTTGATGACCTTGGCATAAAAGAGCTGCTGCTGGGCATGGCTCTTGATGAACAATCGCAGATCAATCTCATCAATCGCATTACTGACATTGTAAATGGTGCCCGATTTCGGGGCGACTCTTCGAAGCGCAATGTTCAGTCCCCCCCTGCTGACAGAAGGTCAGCCACCCCTGAAAAACCTTGAACAATACCCTCGACTGGCAGAAAATATTGTTTTCAACAGATGCCGAACTCACCCCGTGCGAGGCGCTCCGTAAAGTGGTTGATACTGGCCAACTCGCTATCAATGATTGCGGTCACTGGTTCACGGATATCCTCAATTGTCACCCCATCCGCTGGTATGATATGAGCTGATGCTGAAAGTGGCCGATCGATGGGCTGGCCGATCTGGCTGCAAAGAAAGAGCGACACTTCTTCAATTCCCTCTATCTCCCGGTAGATGCGCCCGGCGCACTCCCTTGCCAGCACATTATAAATTTTGCCGACGTGGCGAACTGGATTCTTTCCGGCAGCGGCCTCAAGGCTGAGCGGTCGCTGGAATGAAATAAGACCGTTGACCCTGTTGCCCCTTCCCACTTCACCCCCGTCAGCCCCTTCAGCCGAAGTGCCGAGGACGGTCAGGTAGATGCCACCTTCACCCCGCGTGTGGTCGTCGAGCATGTTCAGCTCTATGGTGATTTTTGCGAAGGGATGGCCTTGAGCGGCAACAAAGGCGAGCAGTGCCTCTCGCACCGCCTCCTTGCGCTTGAAATAGGTGGCTGCATCCGCGATAAAACGATCCACAAAGGCAACTGCAATGGTCAACGTCACGCTGTCACGATCACGGAATGCCATCACCTTCACATCTTCGCCCGTTTCCGGGAATGCGAGCTTGAAGGAGGGAGAGTTCAACTCTTTTTCGACTGCGAGCACAAGTGACTCTGCACTGCTGAGCGGCGCATAGCCGACCCCGACGGAGGTGTCGTTAGCTCCAACAACGCTTCTTGAAAAGAGGTCAGTCAGCTCGGCTGAACCAGGCTTGATTTCATTTTGGAAAAGGATATGCAGGCCGGGGTCAACAAAACGGAGGTTCTCTTTCAGCCACCGTGAAGCGGCCTCCTCAGCAATTTCGGCAACAGGGATTTTTATTCCATGGTACTCGCAGGTTGCCCTGTCACCGAAAATAATCTTCATTGGTTCCAGTATCTTGCCCCCTCCCGGTTGTACCGCACTTCTTCCGGCAACCAGCAATCCCTTGTCGATGTTGTGGTGCAGGATGTGGCCGGTCAGGCCGCGATACTCTCGGCAGAGGCTGATGCAGACCGCCTCCATGACCGAGTCGCAGATGGTATCGGGATGCCCTTTTCCCTTTCGCTCAATCAGCTCAACCCTGCGGGCACCAACTTGAGTGTCGCCAGCACGTTCGACAATAATGTTTCTCGCTATGCTCATGTTTGCCATCTCTTTTTTTTAGCAAAAACTGTATTTACAAGCAGCCTGACGATGAATTTACTGTAAAAAAAACCTTTTCCCCATAGACGCCAAAATTTGTGGTCGGTTTCTTTTTTTTTGAAGGCTGATTTTCGGTAATCAACCCTTGTTGTTCATTTTTATTGGATAATTACGCTATATTTGTTGTCGATGTTGGGGCTTAGCCTGTCAGAACATCACTATCGGTATCGGTTTTTTGAGAGTTGGAAAACATCAGGAGTATTGAAGTCATGGAAGAAAAACCAAAGCCAGACGGGAAAAAGTTTGCACAGAAAGTTTCTGCCCCTGCGAAAGTCGTTGATACCCTGAAGGGAAGGCGCGTTCTTTTTCCTATTATCGGTATAGGAGCTTCAGCAGGTGGTCTTGAGGCTCTGGAGCTTTTTTTGAAAAACGTACCACAGTCATCTGGCATGGCTTTTGTCATTGTCCAGCATCTTGATCCGACGCACAAGGGCATTATGGCTGAACTCCTTCAGCGATCGACGTCCATGCCGGTAGAGCAGATCACGGATGATCTGGTTGTTAAAAAGAATCATGTCTATATTATTCCGCCCAACAAGGATCTTACGCTCTTTCACGGGGTATTGCGTTTGCTCGACCCTGTCAAACCCCGTGGGTTGCGCCTGCCGATTGATTATTTTTTTCGTTCTCTCGCTGATGATTTGATGGAGTTCAGTATCGGTGTCATTCTTTCCGGGATGGGTTCAGATGGCATGCTGGGTTTGAGAGCCATTAAGGAGATTGGAGGTGGTGCTTTTGTACAGGATCCCTTGACGAGCAAGTTTGATGGTATGCCTCGGAGTTCTATCAATGCTGGTTTGGCTGACGTGGTTGCCCCTGTGGAGGAGTTGCCGGAAAAAATCATCAACTTTTTTCACCACCGACCTTATCTGGGCAGCAGTTCCAGTCTCACCTTGCAGGATAAAACGCAGAGCGCGTTCGACAAAATTATGCTCATTTTGCGCCATCAAACGGGTCATGATTTCTCTCTTTACAAAAAAAGCACCATTTATCGCCGTATTGAACGACGCATGGGCATTCACAATATTGAGCGTATCAATGATTATGTCCGTTTTTTACAAGAGAACGTTACAGAGTCAGAGTTGCTTTTTAATGAGCTGCTCATCGGGGTGACAAGTTTTTTCCGTGACCCTGCGGCATGGGAAAAGCTAAAGAGCAATGCGATTCCTTTTTTGCTTGCATCACGCCCGGAAGGGGGTGTTTTGCGAGCATGGTCAGTTGGCTGCTCTACCGGAGAGGAGGCCTACTCTCTTGCAATAATCTTCAGGGAGGCTTTGGAGGATTTAAAGCTTCCTAAAAATTATTCTCTTCAGATTTTTGCTACAGATCTCGATAAACATGCCATCGATATTGCGCGTGAAGGTTCCTATCCTCAGAACATTGTGGCCGATGTTTCCGAAGAGCGGCTCCATCGATTTTTTACCAAGAGTGAAGAGGGGTATCGTGTCAACAAGAGTATCCGCGAACAGATTGTCTTCGCCCCTCAAAATCTCATCAAGGATCCGCCGTTCACAAAACTCGATATTCTTGTTTGCCGAAATTTACTCATTTATCTGGAACCTGAACTTCAGAAAAGGCTTGTCCCCTTGTTTCACTACAGTTTGAACCCTGGAGGATATCTCTTTCTTGGCAGTGCAGAAAATATGTACGGCGACACTGAATTATTCATTTCATCTGAAGGCCAGGCACATATTTTTCAACGCTCGTCCAACATCTCTGCGGCTAAATTTGTTGATTTTGCTGATACCTTTTCCGGCCTGTTTCAGCGCAGTTCTCCCAAAAAAAATTCAGAGCAGTTTAAAGAGTCTCCTGCAAGTATCTCTATTCTCGCTGAGCGTCTGATTTTAAAGAATTATGCTCCTGTATCCCTCCTTACAACCCGTCAAGGTGACATTGTCTATATTAACGGTCGTACCGGGGACTATATTGAGCCTATATCAGGCAAGGCCAACTGGAATATCTTTGCTATGGTTCGTGAAGCGCTCAAATTTTCATTGAGCAACCTCTTTGAACATGCACTGCGAAGCAATACAACGGTTACTGTGAAGGATGTTCTGTTGAAAAAGAGCAATGAGTCGGTGATGATCGATATGACGGTGGAACCCATAAAAAAACCTGACCTGCTTTCGGGGATGTTTCTTTTTGTTTTTCGCGAAAAAGGTGTGGTTGAAAAAAAGGATATCAAGGTGAAGCAAGGGGAAGAGGAAAAATTATCCCCCGACCAAATGCTGCTTGTGGAGGAACTCAAGCTTGTCCGTTCAGAGCTGCTTGCCACTCATGAAGATATGCAAACATCACAAGAGGAGCTCAAGAGTATGAATGAGGAGCTGCTCAGCGCCAATGAAGAGCTGCAAAGTACCAATGAAGAGCTCTCGACGGCCAAAGAAGAGATGCAGTCGCTTAACGAGGAGCTTCAAACGGTGAATCAGGAGCTGCAGGGAAAGCTTGATGAGCTTGGTCGCACCAGCGATGACATGAAAAACCTTCTCAACAGCACTGAAATTGCGACACTCTTTCTTGATGAACAGCTTAACATTCGCAGTTTTACCAGAGCGATGACCACCATCAGCAAGTTTATACCGATTGATAAAGGGCGCCCATTCAGCGATATAGCCTCAACCCTTACCTATCCTGAACTGCGTGATGATGCGCTTGCGGTACTCAATACTCTTGTTTTCAAGGAAAAGCAGATCAGTACCACCGACGACCGATGGTTTTTGATTCGCATTATGCCCTATTGTACGCAGGACAACCATATCAATGGTCTCGTTATCACCTTTATTGATATTACTCTGAGCAAAAAGCTTGAGTTGAAACTTCTTGATGTTGAAAAGCGGTTTACGGTTCTCTTTAGACAGATGTCCGCCTGCTCGCTTTTTTTGAACAGTGACGGAACCATCAGCATGGTCAATCCAGCCGCCGAGCGATTTTTTGGGTTGACAGGTACGGATATGGCGGGTCGGAGCTTTAAAGAGCTGAATGTGCAGATATTTTTGGAAGAGGGGTTGGATTTTGCGCCCGATGCAGACCCTTTTTCTGCTGCATTGAGGAGTGGAAACCCGTTGTATGGCCTTACCATGGGATTCTCTTCTCCTTCCGACAAACGGTGTCGATGGACGTTGGCGGATGCTGTGCCGCAATTTGCTGAAGGCAACATGAACCCTTATCTCCTCTATGTTGTTTTTAAAGAGATTCCAGAACCCCAATCTTGCAGCAATAAGCCAAAAAGCAGGTGACACAATGAGAACAGTTGCATCGTCCGAGTTACGCTATCGCAGGCTTTTTGAAAGCGCGCAGAGTGGAATTTTGATTCTTGACTTCTTGAGTGGTAAAATTGTCGATGCCAACCCTTTTCTTCTTGATTTGCTTGGCTTTTCCGCCAGTGAACTTTGCGGCAAAGAGCTTTGGGAGCTTGGTTCTACAATAGACAAGGAGTTTGCGCTTCAGGCTTTTGAAACGTTGCAGAAGAAAAATTATATCAGGTATGAAAATCTGCCTCTGAGAAAAAAATGTGGGCAGTTGATTGATGTGGAGTTTATAAGCAATGTGTACGATGTTGGCGTCGAAAAAATGATTCAATGCGATATACGCGATATTTCAAGCCAAAAAAAACTTGCGCTCTATCAAAGTCTTGCAATTTCAAACATGGATGATCTTGTCAATGCTCTGGTCGCCATGAGCGAAGCGAGGGATCCTTATACGGCAGGTCATCAGCAACGGGTTTCGGAACTCTCCCTGGCTATAGCCAAAGAGCTGCATTATTCTGATGCCAATCTGGAAGGGTTGCGCATGAGCACTATGTTGCATGATATCGGCAAGTTTGCCATTCCTGCCGAGATTTTGACCAAACCGACCCCATTGAGTGAAGAAGAAATGGGGCTGTTGCGCAGCCATGTTGTCGAAGGCTATAAAATCCTCCGCCTTATCCATTTTCACTGGCCGGTAGCACAAACCGTGTTGCAGCATCATGAACGCCTTGATGGCAGCGGTTATCCAAACGGACTCAAGGGCGACAGCATCAGTGATGAGGCTCGCATCATTGGCGTAGCCGATACTGTTGAGGCACTTACCAGTTCAAGGCCCTACCGGCCAGCCGTGGGGCTCGATATTGCCTTGATGAATATTCAGGAGGAGAGTGACCGTTTGTTTGATCCAAAAATTGTGGCGGTCTGTCTGAGGCTTTTCAGAGAGAAGAAGTTCAAGTTTTCGCCCTCAAAACTCAAGGTTTCGTATACGGTTGAAAACGTAAGAAAGTCACTGTAATCGCAACTATCAATTTTGATTCGGGAAATACTCCATGCTGCTTTATGCAATCAACTGCTCAGGGGAGAGAAAATGAAAAACAGTGACCCGACATTTTCCTCGCTCTATTCCTCCCTTTCAGAGCCGGTGCTTCTCATCGACACAGATGGCCTTATACTTGAAGCCAATAATGCCTTTTGCTCCAGGTTTTGCAAAAGCGGGTCGGAATGTCGTGGGCAAAATTATTATGGATTACTTTTGCCTGAAGTAGCCGATCAGCGGTTGGTAATGCTACAAGAGGTTCTTCATACCCGCAAAACAGTAACCTGGGATGATGAATTTGAAGGTCGGCTCCTGCGGCATACTGTTTATCCCTCTCAATCCCCGCAGGGAGAAATCAATCACCTTCTGATTATCGCTCATGACATTACCGATATCGAGAAGTTGTTGAAAAATGAGAAGCTGTTCAGTAAAGCGGTTATTGAAGCCATTCCTGGTTCCTTTTACGTTATTGATGCAAATGGAAAATTTACGGCATGGAATCGTTACGTTCGTGATCAAGTCGCTGGTAAAGCTGAAAGCGAAATGACCAGCATTATTGGCTTGGAGTGCATTCATCCTGACGATCGAGCGATGATGACCGAAAAAATAGAGTGCATTATGCGGAGCGGTGAAGAGCTGACCACTGAAGCAAGGGCACTGCTTTGTGGTGGGCCGAAATTCACGAGATTTCTGATGACCGGCAACAGGATGATCATCGACGGGAACCCTTATATTATTGGTGTAGGTATTGATATTACCAAGCGTAAAGTGGCCGAAGAAGAGGTTCAGCATCAGTTGCGGCATCTGCGCTCTTTACGGGAAATTGACCTCGCTGTAAGGGGAACTACTGATCTTTATCTGTCGCTTAAAACTATTCTTGAATTCACCCTTTCAGAGTTGTTGATTGATGCTGCTGATTTTCTGTTGATGGACCCTTACGTTAATGCCTTGAATTACAAGGCAGGATGTGGGTTTCGGATGCAAAATATTGAACGCACCGCGCTGAAAATAGTGCCTGGTTCAGCAGGGCAAAATTTGCTTGAACATAAAGAGCTGCATTTTTCAGACTTCGCTGCAACGGGTGATGCATTTCTCCCCTCCACGCTCATAAAAAGTGAGGGATTTGTTGCATATTACGCCATCCCTCTTGTTGTTAAAGGTAATCTTATAGGACTCTTTGAAGTTTTTCAACGAAAACCAATCCAATTAACCACTGATGGGTTTGATTTTTTGCATACCCTTGCGGGGCAGGCGGCTATGGCGATTGAAGATTATCAATCAGTCAGAAGCTTGCGTAATGCAAATAAAGAGTTGTTGCATGCCTATGATGCTACCATTGAGGGCTGGTCACATGCACTTGATTTACGTGACGAAGGCACCGAGGGCCACTCCCGACGGGTGGCAGAGATGACCATGAAGCTTGCCCGTGCGGCAGAAATTTCGGATGGCGCTTTGGCCGATATTCGTCGTGGAGCTCTTTTGCATGACATTGGCAAGATGGGCATCCCTGATACGATTCTTTTCAAACATGATCATTTGACAGAGGATGAGTGGGTTCTTATGCGCAAGCATCCTGTCTTTGCCTTTGAATTGCTTTCGCCCATCGCTTACCTGCGTGGCGCGATCGACATACCTTATTGCCACCATGAAAAGTGGGATGGATCCGGTTATCCTCGTGGATTGAAAGGGGAGCAAATTCCCTTGGCCGCACGTTTGTTTGCAATTGTTGATGTATGGGATGCCCTGCAATATGATCGGCCCTATCGTCGCCCTTTGCCAACGGCTGAATTGATTGAGCATATCAAATCGCTTTCCGGCACACACTTCGACCCGAACGTAGTAGAGCTGTTTTTGAAAATGATAATCACAGGGGAGTTGCCTTGAGCACTTGCCTGGCAAACAGAATCCAGTTGTTTGAATAAAATAGCCAAGGCGCTCCTTCTTCAAACGATGCTCTATGCGGAATTACGGAATGAACTTTTGCTAAGCACTTAGTATAAACGCAATGTATCATGCAGGTTTCATTGAATAGTAAAAGCTCGAAAGTTTTTTTTGCCCTGGCATTCGCCATGATTCTTGGAATAAACAGTTACATGGTTCTTCATCTGCGCGTCCTTATCGAGAATAATCGGCTGCTCAACAGGTCGCTGATGATACAGGGGCGACTTGATGAATTTGTTGCACTGGTTACTGATGCCGAAACAGCTCCGCGTGGTTACGTTATCATGGGCCAGGAGCGCTTTCTTGAGCCCTATTATAAGGCGGTTTCTTCAAAAAACGGAATCAGTTGGCACTTGCAGGAGTTGCGTCGATTGATCATTGACCCTCGGCAGAAAGAGCAGCTTGGCGTGCTTGAGCCTCTTGTGAGGGAAAAACTGCTTTTTATGAAAAAAGTCATTGAGTTGAGAAGAAGTGCTGGATTTGAGGGTGCGAAGCAGTGGATAGCCACCGATATTGGCCGCCAGACAATGGTCGATATCCAAGCTCTCG
This sequence comes from uncultured Chlorobiaceae bacterium, assembly GCA_903838025.1. Lineage (GTDB taxonomy): Bacteria > Bacteroidota > Chlorobiia > Chlorobiales > Chlorobiaceae > Chlorobium. The sequence goes on along the minus strand of CAILXB010000101.1, from coordinate 10,997 downwards.
TTGTCGAGATGCAAAAAAGGGAGGATCTGCTTTTCAGGTATAGTTCCGAGTTGACTGAGCGCAGTATGGAGCAGATGATGATAACCATGGCTCTGGGTATTGGTTCAGGCCTGCTCCTTCTCTTGCTCTCGTTTGCCATTATCAGCCGTGAAGTCAACAAGCGAAGGGGTGCTGAAGAGCGGTTGCAACTGCTCAACAACGATCTGGAAGAGATCATCCAGGAGCGTACGGCCGAATTGGTCAAGGGTGCGGTGAAATTGCAGGACGAGCTGGAGGTGCGCAAGCAAAATGAGTTAAAAATCAGTAACCTTTCAAGAGTCTATGCTACGCTCAGTCAGGTGAATCAAACCATCCTGTATATCAAGGAGAGGGAGCAGTTGTTTCAGGCAATATGCCGCGTGACGGTGGAGTATGGCAAGTTCGGTCTGGCCTGGATAGGAGAGTTTGACCATGCAACCGCTCTCGTGACACCAACGGCGGTCTATGGTGAGAGCAGCACTCTTTTGCCATATAACGTCATTAATCTGGAAGAGGAGCCATTCAAAAATGGGATCATGGCGTCAGTGGTGGAGAGTGGAAAGGTCGTTTTCAGTAAAAATATCCAGACAGACCCCGTCATGCAGCATTGGCGAGAGATGGCTGTTGCAGGTGGTTTTCATGCTACAGCCTCTATTCCAATCCGGCTCAATGGTGTCATTGTTGCATTGCTGAATATCTATGCCTTTGAAACTGAATTTTTTGCCGAGGCGGAGATTGATTTGCTTGAAGAGATTGGAAGAGATCTCTCTTTTGCGCTTCATATCCAGCAGTCGGAAGCGTTGCACCAGAAAACAGAAGAGGCGCTCTACCAAAGTGATCATCGTTTCAAAACGATGTTTGAGGGCCATTCGGCCATCATGCTTATCATTGATCCCGACACAGGCTTCGTCATAGATGCCAACCCTGCTGCACAAAAGTTTTATGGGTGGACGATTGATGAATTCCGCCGGATTCGCATCCAGGATATCAACACTCTCACTCCTGAAGAGATTCGTGTTGCCATAGAGCAAACCCGTTCAGGTGAAAAAACATACTTTTTGTTTCGCCACCGTCGCTCTGACGGCTCTATCCGTGATGTGGAGGTTTACAGCAGGACGATTGAGTCGGGTGGCAAATCTGCCCTCTACACCATTGTTCATGATGTTACTGATCGCCGCCACTACGAAGTTTCAACAGCTCTTCACATCGCTCTTCTTGAGATGGAGGGGAGTCATTCAACAAAGGAGCTGCTGCAACTGACCCTTGATGAGGCTGAGCGTCTGACCGATAGCTCAATCGGCTTCTTTCACTTTGTTGCGGAGGATCGGATAACCTTGACACTTGAGGCTTGGTCGACCAACACGATCAAGAAGATGTGTAATGCAGAGGGTGAGGGGCAGCACTACGCCCTCGACAAGGCTGGCGTGTGGGCTGATGCGGCGCGGGAGAAGAGGGCCATTATCCATAATGATTACGGCACACTCAAGGAGCGCAAGGGGATGCCTGAGGGCCATGCAGAGGTGACACGTGAAGTGGTTGTGCCGGTTTTGCGCAATGAAAAGGTTGTTGCAATTCTCGGTGTCGGCAACAAGCTTACGAACTATGATGAGAGTGATGCAAAGTGGGTTGGTATTCTGGCCGATACCGCATGGGATATTGTGGCCAAAAAAAATGCAGAGGAGAAACAGAGGATACTACAGGCTCAGAAGTATGTTATTGAAAATATGGCCATGCATGATTCTCTGACCGCTCTTCCAAATCGCCGTCTTCTTTCTGACCGGATCGGCCAAGCCATAGCCCAGTGTCGGCGGAGCAGTACGATGGCAGCCTTGATGCTTTTTGATCTGGATAAATTCAAACCGGTCAACGATACCTTTGGTCATGGAATCGGTGATCTACTGCTTCAGGAGGTTGCAACCCGTACGCTCGGGGCATTGCGAAGGAGCGGCGACACCCTTGCACGTCTGGGCGGCGATGAGTTTGTGGTTTTGCTGCCAGAAATTGCGGCACTATCGAATGCGGTGACTGTGGCTGAAAACATTCTTCACGCACTCTCCGAGCCTTTTGATATTGAGGGTCATATCCTCAATATCTCATGCAGTATTGGTATCGCTATCTATCCTCTTCACGGAGAGGATGAGCTGACGCTTATAAAACATGCTGATGATGCCATGTACCAGTCGAAGAGTGGGGGGCGAAATTGTGTTACTCTTTTTGGTGGCGAGCCTTCATAGGGTGAGGTGGCGAAACTTGTTGTTGCAGTAGTTCATAAAAAGGTTTTGAGCGCCTTGCAGACCCTTGAGAGGGGGAGGCCGACAACGTTGTAGTAGCACCCCTCAATTCGCCGGATGTGGCAGGCCATCAGAGGATCCTGGATACCGTAGGCGCCCGCTTTGTCGAAAGGTTTTTCCGAGAGCAGGTAGCGCTTGATTTCATTGTCTGACATGGGCTCAAACTCAACGGTGGTAGTCACGCATTCGGTGTGGGTTTTACCGCCACACAAGAGCACAAAGCCGGTATAGACGCGGTGTGAGCGGTTCTGGAGGCTTTTGAGCATATCGAATGCACTATCAAATCCTGCCGGTTTTCCATAGATTCGGTTCCCCTTTGCTACGACGGTATCGGCGGTGAGAATGATGCTGTTTTTGCCGCTTTCTGGCGGCAGCAGCAGCAGGGCGGCCTCAGCTTTTTCAAGGGAGATGTTGGTAACATTTTCTTCGATTGAGATCAGGGGGTCGAGCTCTTCGGGAGTCTCGACCGCCATGGTTTCAAAAGAGAGGAGTGTCAATGAAAGAATGTCGCGCCTTCTTGGTGACTGCGAAGCAAGAATAAGAGTTGGTTTGGCCATAGTTGCCTTTGTCAGTTCAGGTTGTTCCAGCCCCTGCGGTTCAGGTCAGCAAATATGAGTGATCCGGCAATAACTCCTGCTCCAAAATAGAGCGATCCCTGGAAGGTGTCGCCAAAGATAAATTTTCCGGTACCGAAAAGGATTGCATAAATCATGATGATGCCGAGTGCCCAGTCAACAAAGAGCATGACAAATCCGGTATCGGACTCTACATCGGGCAGATTTTTTGAGATTTTTTTCCAGAGTCGGCCCCCCACCCGTGTGGTTCTGTAGAAGGTTTCCAACTGGGCAGTTTCGGTTGGAGGTGTCAAAAAGGTGACGATGAGGGTTGCCGTGATGGTAAAGGCAACGATGATGAAAATCGAGAAGGGGAAGGTGATAGAGGTAAAGAGCTGTAACCAGGTAAAGGCGATAAAAGGTGCCACCATGGAGGTGATTTCCGACCACGCGTTCAGTCTCCACCAGAACCAGCGGAGGATCAGCACAAAGCCGGTACCTGCACCGCACTGGATAATAAACTCCCATGCTCCGGTGATGGTGTCGAGCACAAAGAAGGTGATGTAGAGGGCAAAAGCTGCTGTTAAAAACGTGGTGATTTTGGAAACGGTGACATAGTGCTTTTCACTGGCGCCTATTTTCAGAAAGCGCCGGTAGAAGTCGTTGATGAGGTAGCTCGTGCCCCAGTTCAGGTGGGTTGACAGTGTTGACATGTAGGCGGCAAGGAAAGCGGCAATCAGCAACCCTTTCAGTCCGGGTGGTAGCACCGCTTTCATGACGTAGACAAAGCCATCCTCTTTCTGGTTCATCGGTAGATCGGGAAACATCACAAGGCTTACCAGACCAACAATAATCCAGGGCCACGGCCGCAGGCAGTAATGGGCTACGGTAAACCAGAGCGTTGCAAGGAGCGAGTGTTTTTCGTTTTTGGCGCTCATCATTCGCTGGGCAATATAGCCGCCGCCGCCGGGCTCCGAGCCAGGGTACCACGATGACCACCACTGGACAAAAGCCATGGCGGCAAAAGAGATGAAGGGAAGGGCTACCGCTCCCGTGATGCTTTTGCCTGATGAGGTGAATGTGGGAAAGAAGTCGAACATCCACGCTGGCAGGGCTTTGGTGAGGCCTCCGGCGGAGACCACTGCGGGTGACTGAACGGCAAGGACGGCAAGAATGATACAGCCCGTCATGGCGATGACAAACTGCACGGCATCGGTAATGGAGACACCCCAGAGCCCTGAGAGGCCGGAATAAAAGGTGGTCAGCAGGACGAGGGCAATAATGGTCAGTACGGGGTCCAGTTCCGGCACCATGATTCTGATAATCTTGTACATGGCGAGGTTAACCCAGCCGATAATGACGGCGTTGATGAAGAGACCGAAATAGATCGCCTTGAAGCCGCGCAAAAAGCGGGCTGCCGCACCGCTATAGCGCAGCTCAATGAATTCAAGGTCGGTCAAAATTTCGGCCCTTCGCCAGAGCCGGGCAAAAAAGAAGACGGTCAGCATTCCGCCTGAAACAAAGGTCCACCAGACCCAGTTACCGGCTATACCGTTTTTGGCTACAAATCCGGCCACCGCCAGGGGAGTGTCGGCAGCAAAGGTTGTTGCTACCATGCCGGTACCGGCAATCCACCAGGGCAGTTTGCGCCCGGAAAGAAAAAATTCACCGACATTTTCCGAGGCGCGTCGGGAGAACCAGAGGCCGATAACAAGCGTCAGCAGGAGGTAACCGACGATGAAACTGTAATCGAGGAGGTTGAGCTGTTCCATCTTTCTTTTTTTGAAATTATTGTTGCCAGTGCGCTCTTATTCGTCGGTTCTTGAAAGCTCCCGGAAGCTCTGGAAGCGGTCTTCAATTTCAAGCAGATCAAGTGCGGCAATTTTTTCGGTACCGAATTTTTCTACACAGAAGCTCGCCATTGCACTGCCGTAGAGTACCGCCCGGCGCATTTCAGTGTCGGTGATGGTTTCACAGCGTGAAAGGTGGCCGATAAAGCCTCCGGCAAAGGTGTCGCCGGCACCGGTTGGGTCATAAATGGATTCAAGCGGGAATGCCGGGGCTGCAAAAATGCCGTTGTCGGTAAAGAGAAGGGCGCCGTGCTCTCCCTTTTTGATAATAAGGGTTTTAGGCCCCATCTGTCGGATGATTCTGGCTGATTTGACAAGGTTCGGGTCGCCGCTCAGCAGCCTCGCCTCGCTGTCGTTCAGAATGAAAATATCAACTCTTTCAAGAACTTTCTTCAGCTCTTCAGGCTTTCCCTCAATCCAGAAGTTCATGGTATCGAGGATGACCAGTTTTGGCTTGTTGATTTGATCGAGCACCTTGAGTTGCAGTTCGGGGTCGATATTGCCGAGGCAGACAAATTCCGCATCGCGATACTGGTGAGGTACAACGGGATCAAAATCAGCAAAGACGTTTAACTGGGTGTCGAGCGTGTCGCGGGTGTTCATGTCGTAGTGGTAACGGCCAGCCCAGCGGAATGTTTTTCCCTCTTCGACCATTTGAACGCCTTTGGTGTCGATGTTTCTGGAGTGGAGGCGATCAAAATGTTTGTCTTCAAAGTCGGAACCGACAACGCCGACCATTTGAATTTCGTCGGTAAAATAGCTTGCCGAAAGGGCAATGTAGGTGGATGAACCGCCAAGGGTGTTGTCGGAGCGTCCAAAAGGGGTTTCGATGTCGTCAAAGGCAAGGGAGCCAACAATAAGAATAGACATAGGAAAAAATTGATAATGGTTAATTAAAAAGTTGTCAGTAGTCAGTAGTCAGTAGTCAGTAGTCAGCTAACTGATAACTGATTACTGACTACTGATTACTTTCTTTCACGACTCTGCTGGTAGCTCCAGGAGCATGCACTCGCCCGGTTTGCAGCTCACTTCAAGCCGATGATTCTTGATCAAACACTCTGTTTCGCTGATGAGGTCGAAGAGAGGGCAGCTTTCCATGCTGAATTCAAGAAATCCGCTCCTTGTTTCTGTCATGTCGCTGTTGCCGATAAAGAGAAGCGATTGTCCTGCCATGGTTCTCATGACGGCAAAGAGCTCCGGCTGGCTGGTATAGGGGATGGCTATTGAACCGGTTTCGCCCGATAGTACCAGATCGAGGTAGCGTGAGCGTATTTCAAGAATTTTGCGGATATACTGGTTGAGGGGAGTGAGGCCATTGCTCTTTTCCCAGTCGAAACTGAACGCACTGAAGAGTGGCAGTTTTTCCGGCGGATAGAGAGCCCGGTCTTCATCATTGAAATTCAGGCCGAGGTTTACCGGATACCATTCACAGAGTTCCATGCCCGACTGGAGAAAAGGGATGGTCGGCAGTATGGCACTGAGCGTAAAGATGAAGATGGAGTGGTTGCGGCCAGCTTCCTGGCGGGGATAGCGAAAACAGACACGCGGAGTGTTGTGATTTTCTCCTGTGCCAAAAAAAGGCAGTGCAACACCGGTTTTGTTCAGGTGGTTCAGCAGCCCCCGGATAAAAACAATATCGTGGATGACAAAAGGCAGAGAGCCAAAAACAGCATCGAACCCTTCCTTACGGATTTCGGTGGTTGGATTGAAATTTTCATCCCAGAACGCAAAATCTGCCCTTTTTTCGCGCGCTTTGCGTACAATGGTTTGTTTGAGCAGGGTCGGCAGGGCATGGCCCATATCAATCATTGCACCGTCAATCTGGTACTCCTCCTGAAAACCGGGGATGATACCGGAAATTTCATCCCAGAGGCTGCGGTTGAAGGTTTCGGGATTGTCGAGGGCCGTGTCGTACATCCTGATGGTGTTGTAGGCAATGTAATTGAACGCCTCATGGGTGTGCATTTTCAGATAGGTGACATCACTCCATGCTGGCTGCTGGTCGTCAGGAGGCCAGTCGGAGAAGGCACTTGCAATTCGGCACACGGTGCCATCTGCAGCAATACCCTCAAGGCTATCATCCTCTTGTTGAAGTGTTACCGGTTGCTCAACAAACTGTTCACGGTAATGCGCAGGGGGAGCGGGAAGATTGTGCAGCTCATGGCGGTCAACGACCTCATAAATATGGTTAAGGGTCTGCTGATCAAAATTGGGCGGACCGTAGTTGCGGGTTTGTTCATTGTTTTTCAGCCAGTAAAACCATTCAGGGTGCGTCTTTATCCAACTGCTGTCAACAGAGGTGGTCCTGAAGACAAACTCCAGCACGACGTGCATGTCGAGGAGATGTGCCGCCTCAACAAATGCTTTGAGAAGCAGCTCCGCTGAAAGCCCGAGTGCCGGTTCAGCAAGCAATGGGTCAAGCTTTTGCGGATTTTTAACGGCATAGGGGGAACCGAGAGAGCCTTTTTTGCTTTGCTGGCCTATTTCAGTGAGCGGAAGAAGGTAGATGGTATTTGCACCGAGATTTTTTATATAGGGCAGCAGCGCAATGGCTTTTAAAAGGGTACCTGTTTCCCTGAAGCCGCAGGCAAGCGGTTCTGTACTGATGGAGCCATCGCCGTCATGGTCAAAAGCGGCTGCGAGGCGAACAAAAAGATTGTAAACTACCGCTGATTTTTTCCACTCACTATCTTTTTGTTTCGGGAAATTGTTTTCGCCATCGAGGATTGTTTCGATGATGTGGGCAAAGTATGTGGCGGGGTTGACCTGTTCGGCACAACCCTCTTTTCCGCTCCAGATGCCGGGGACTCGGTAGCCGATTTCGGTTTCAGGAGGTTGAAGGCTTTTCAGCGCATGAAGGAGCGAGGCAAGGTAGCTTTTTTGCAAGGTGATGCTATTGTTTTTCGGGAAGGTAATTTTTATTTGAAAAGCAATGTACTAAAGATTTTATTTCTCCTTATGAAGAACATTCGGATTACTGTTGAATATGATGGAACCTCTTTTGCCGGATGGCAACGACAGTCAGGTGCTTTTGTAACGGTTCAGGGGGTTATTGAGTCGGCTCTTGGCAAGATTTTGCAGGAACCGATCTCTCTTGCGGCTGCCGGAAGGACCGACAAGGGGGTTCATGCCAGGGCGCAGACGGCAAATTTTTTTACTGAGTCACCGCTGGATCCATCCAGAATTCTCCATTCGTTGAATTCGCTTTTGCCTAAAACCATCAGGATAAGTGACCCGATAGAAGTTGATTTTGATTTTCATGCTCGCCACAGTGCAAGAGAGAGGGAGTACCGCTATTTTCTTCTTGAGGAGCCATCGGCTATTCATGGACGTTTTGCGGGTTGTTCGTTTGGAAAGCTTGACGTTGCACTTATGCAGCAATTGGCGACGATTATGGTAGGGACGCACGATTTTTCTGCATTTTCAAGGGAGAATCGGGACAACCCTGGGAAAATCTGCACCGTAAAAGCTTGCAAATGGCACTGCTCCAACGAGGTTCTGGTGTTGCATATTTCAGCAGACCGTTTTTTGCGCAGTATGGTGCGTTATCTTGTTGATGCCATGATACGAGCAGGCAAGGGAATCCTTTCGCCAGAAGAGTTTAGCCGGATGCTTGATAGTGGGATCATGACGAGTCAGCTCAATCCAGCGTTTCCGGGGGGGCTGTTTCTGTGGAAGGTGAGTTACTGACGACAAATTTATTCTTGTTGTGATGGATATAAAAGTACACAAATATTGTAATAGTCAGGAACTGTTTTTATGTTACTTTATGGATTCAATGGGGATTTTTGCTGTTGCAGCACGGATCGTTTAACAACCATTCCTCTAATTCAAACTGCCGCTTGTGAAAATCAGTTTCTCTTCCATGATACTCAAGGTGTTGCTGTCGGCACTTTTTTTTCAGGTTCTGTCGGCCCCTCTTTGTGCCGCTGATTCTGTTTCAACAAACAGTGATGTGTTTGCCAAGTCATCTGTTTCCGAGATTCTTGACAGTCTTGTGAATGCGACCTATTTCAAGGACGAACATTTTTCCGTTCCGTTAAAAGAGGGTGACAAATTTGGCTTCCCCTCTACCTTTGTGCCACAGTACAGTGATTCGGTCTATGCTGCGAGAATTGCGGTGCTCAGACGCAAGACGGCGATACCTCTTGTCTTCAACAAGCATGTTCGTGGATTTATAAAACTGTATGCTATCGACAAGAGAGGCTCGACGGCAAAAATTCTTGGATTGACCAAACTTTATTTTCCTCTTTTTGAAGAAAAGCTTGATGCCTATAATGTGCCCTCTGAAATAAAATATTTGGCTGTTGTTGAATCTGCCCTCAACCCGACGGCGGTCTCTTCTGCCGGGGCAAGGGGTTTGTGGCAGTTTATGTATGGAACCGGAAAAATGTATGGCTTGAAGTCGTCCTCTTTTATTGAGGATCGGCATGATCCCTACAAGTCTTCGGCTGCAGCAAGCCGATATTTGCGGGACCTCTACAATCTTTACGGAGACTGGTTTCTCGCTCTTGCAGCATATAATTGCGGCCCGGGAAATATCAACAAAGCAATCAGGAGGGCTGGTGGAATAAGAGACTACTGGGCAATATGGGATTACCTTCCAGCAGAAACCAGAGGTTATGTACCTGCATTTATTGCTGTCAACTACATCATGAACTACGCAGCCGAGCATAATATCCGTCCGGTTGAGCCCGGATTTTTGTATCAGGATGTCGATACACTGCAAACGAGCCGTTCTCTGTCGTTTGAGCAGGTCAATGAGACTCTCGGTGTGCCGATGCGTGATTTGCAGTTTCTCAACCCGCAGTACAAACTTGGGATTATTCCCATAGCCAGCTCTTCTTTGCCAAATGTTTTCCGGCTGCCGAAAAAATATATTGCCCAGTTCCAGAAGCGGAAAGAGGAGGTTTATGCTTATAAGTCTGCGGCTACCCTGGAACGCGAGGGGCTTTATGCCAAGCTTGAAAGTCTCAATGCAGGAATAGGCATTCAGCCTGCGGAGTCGGGCTCGGCAGAAAAGGGTGAGAAGATTCATATTGTGCAGCCAGGAGAGAGCCTTGGTTCGATTGCAAGGATGTATCGTGCTTATATCAGCCAGCTTATTGCGTGGAATAACCTTAAAGATGCAGAGGTTTCTCCTGGCCAGAAGCTTGTTGTTTTTGGTACCGCCGTCAACGCTTCGCCATCTCCGACTGTGCCGAAAAAAAGAGAAGAGAGCCGGGTGACGATTGTAAAGAAAATAACAGGGCGTCACAAGGTAAAAAAAGGTGAATCTCTTTTACTTCTTGTACGAATGTATGATACTACCCTTTCGCGTCTTGTTGAGCTGAACAAACTGGGAAGGCTGACGATTGTTCCCGGTCAGATCATCAAGTATGACAAGGAGATTCTTGTCACGGTAAGCCAGTCATCAGCGAAAAAGATTTTAGCCGCACAACAGTCCAGGGCTGATGTAAAAACAAGCCAGCCATCACCGAGGAGACTTCCGGCTGTAAAACATCAACGGGTAAAACACCACTAAAGGTGCTCGGTAATAATGGCGGAGCCGGGCAGAGCGGTTGCTGGACAGGTGGCTTTTTTGTACAAGAGTTTTTTTACGACGTGAATTGTTTTTCGTCGTGTTCTATAAAGGATAATTTTATTATCTTTAGCCTTTTCAAGTTGGTCAACTGACGGCGAACAAGTGTTGGTAGAAACCGCTTTATTCAATAATTCTTTAAATGAGAATCATTAAAACGTATGCGTAATATCATTTTTACCGGAAAAGGTGGAGTTGGTAAAACTTCTGTAGCCGCCGCAACAGCGCTCAGAGCAGCAGATATGGGGTACAAGACCCTCATTATGTCTACCGATCCGGCCCACAGTCTGGGTGACTCACTCGATGTTCAGTTAGGACCTTCCCCTGTTAAAGTTGCTGAAAACCTCTGGGGTCAGGAAGTCAGCGTTTTTGGTGATCTCAATCTGAACTGGGATGTCGTCAGGGAACATTTTGCCCATTTGATGGAATCCCGGGGTATTGAAGGTGTTTATGCTGAGGAAATGGGTGTGCTTCCGGGTATGGAAGAACTCTTTTCGCTCTCATATATCAAGCGTTACAATGAGCAGCAGGAGTATGACCTCCTTGTTGTTGACTGTGCGCCTACCGGCGAAACCCTTCGCCTGCTCTCACTTCCCGAAACATTCGGATGGTTTATCAAGCTTATCCGCAATGTTGAAAAATTTATGGTGAAACCGGTTATCAGACCGCTTTCAAAGAAAATCAAGAAAATAGACGATTTTGT